>CAZOWU010000046.1:0-12358 GCA_964583735.1 uncultured Halobacteriales archaeon
CGCCCCAGATGATCCGGGCGTCGGGGTCGATCCGGTCGTAGATCTCCTCGACGACACCCTCGGCCTCCTCGATGGACATGTCGGGGCCGCCGACCACGTTCACGAGGGCCGAGGAGGCGCCGTCGAACTCCACGTCGAGCAGCGGCGACCTGAGTGCGGACCGGATCGAGTCCTGGGCCTTGTTCTCGGAGTCGGACTCCCCGAGGCCGATCATCGCGACGCCGCCGTTCTCCATGACCGTGCGGACGTCGGCGAAGTCGACGTTGACGAGGCCGGGTTTGGTGATGAGTTCGGTCATCCCCTTCACCGAGCGCATCAGGACGCGGTCACAGATCTTGAAAGCGTCCTGTAGAGGCATCGAGGGAGCGTAGTCGAGCAGGCGGTCGTTGGGAACGACGATGACCGTATCCGACACCGCCCGCAGCCGCTCGAGGCCGGCGTCGGCGTTGGCGCGCCGGCGCTCGCCCTCCGCGGTGAAGGGGATGGTGACGATGGAGATAGTGAGTGCGCCGGACTCCTGGGCGGCCTGGGCGACGACAGGCGCCGCGCCGGTGCCGGTCCCGCCGCCCAGCCCCGCGGTCACGAAGACCATGTCGGAGCCGTCGATAGACTGCTGGATGTCCTCGATGTTCTCCTGGGCGGCCTCCTCGCCGATCTTCGGGACCGAGCCGGCCCCGCGGCCGCCGGTCCGTTTCTTCCCGATGAGGATCTTGGTGTCGGCGTCGACCTCGTCGGCGAGGTGCTGGGCGTCGGTGTTCGCGGCCACGAGCTTCGCGCCGTGGATCCCCTCCCCCATCATCCGGGTGACGGTGTTGCCGCCGGCCCCGCCACAGCCGACGACGGTGATCTTCGTCTCCAGGTCCTCGACGACGTCGGCCAGCTCCTCGTCGGTCATCTGGCCGCTGGTCGACGGTTCGCCAGTCGACGACTCTGGTGGTGTCGACCCGTCGGTCTCCGGCGTGCCGTCGGTTACCTCCTCCCGCTCCTCCTCGGCCTCCTCGATGGCATCATCGATAATCGAGTCCATTTTAAAAATCGTTTAATACAGCAACTGTTATGAGTTTTCCCCTCTGTCTGACGGACGTCTGACTGTTTTCGGAACTGAAAACGCCAGCTCCCGTTCCGTGCTGACTGCCTCGGGGGGGACCCGCTCGCCGTCGACCTCGACTGGCTGTCCGTCCGCGAGCCTGCCGAATTTCGGACCGTCCGGAACACCCAAGACCCGCGCCTTCTCCGCGTCGAAGGCGGTTTCGCGGGCGGTAACCACCTCGCCGTCGCCGTCCGTATTCTCAGCGTCCTGACTGTCGACGACGCGCCGTGTCACGCTGTCGTACCGCGTTTCCAGTACGCTGACCAGACCGTCGACGACGCGCTCGTACCCCTCTGGCGCGCGAAGGACGACCGGCCCGGTCGGGCGGGTGCCACCCTGGTCGGTCACGAAGGCGAGCGTCCGCGCCGCGAGCAGTTCCCGGGTCGCCTCGCGGTCGATCCCCCGGACTTCCGCGAGCAGGTCCTCCGGGAGGTCGGCGACGACGAACCCCTGGTCCGGGGTGGCGTCGTGGCCGTCCTGCCCGCCCGCACCGCCCCCGTAGCCCTCCGCAGGTTCGCCAAAGCGTAGCCCCTCCCCGACGGTCGCCACCGTGGATTCGACGGCGCGCACGAACGGGAGCGGGACGCCGTCCGTCTCGCGGACCCACGTCTCCCCGACGACCCGGCAGCCCGCGGCCTCGACCGCGTCCGCGGCCGCCGGACGCTCGCCGTCGAGGAGGGCGTAGGCTGCCCGACTTTGCGCCAGGAGCCGTTCCACGACCGGGGGGTACTCCCCCTCTTCGAGCGCGTCCAGTCCCCAGTCGGCGGCGACGTGGCCGACTGCCCAGTCAGTCTCCCGGACGACTCGCTCGAACCGGGGGGTGTAGTGGCCGCCGCCGACTCCCAGGAGGTGCCGTCTGTGTTCGTCCGTTCCCCGGCCTGCTGCGGTGCCAGCCCGCTCCGGGTCGCGGTCCGCGGGGGTGCCACGCAGGTCGAGCACCGCCCGCGCGACCGCCCGCGCCGCGTCGGGGTCGGCCCACGCCTCCGGGCCGCTGCCGACCTCCACGAACATCGAGGGGGCGCCGACCTCGCTGGGCCCGTGATGGGTGCACTCCATGCCGACCTCGTAGCCTCCTGGCGCGTGGGTGGCCAGCGCCTCGAGGACACGGCTGTGGGCGTTCGGGCAGGCACGGGCGAAGGCGTTCGCCTCGCCGCCGTGGTCGGCGGGGCCGACGCTGCCGGTGTGGTGGGCGGTCAGCAACGCCCCAGTTTCCCCGGAGTGTCGGGAGAGGAACACGAGCAGGTCCGGCTCGCCGAACGCGTCGGCCGGTCGCTCCAGGTCGAGGTGGAGCGCCTCGAACTCCCGGAGCTCGACGGAGTTCTTGTCGTCAGCTCCGCTTGCGTCAGTGGCGGTCTCGCCCCTGGTCTCCAGCCGATAGACGGTCCCGCCCCCGTCCGCGTCCGGGCGGGTGTCGTCCGTCCGGGTCTCCCAGTCGGCAAGGTCGCGGAGGTGGTCCCCGATGTGGACCGACGCTTCGTCGGCGCGGGAGACGACGACAGCCAGCATCAGTCGGCGTGTTCGGGATCGACCGGTTGTTGGCCGGCGGCCTTCCGGGCGGCGAAGGCCGCGAGTTCGAACAGTTCGTGGAGCTGTCGCCGCCGGAGCACGAGCAGCGCCGTCCCCAACACGAGGTAGACGGCTGTGTAGGTCAACAGCAAGAGGAACTTGACCTCCTCTGCCGGGATGGCGAAGGGCTGCCACAGTCTGAGGAGGGTAAACTCGATGAGCACCTGCGAGATGAAGAGGCCAAAGAGCGCGACCGCTTCCCGGACCGAGATGGTGAAGTTCACGAGAATGCCCAGCGCGAAGAAGGACTGGGCGGCGGTGATCCAGACCTCGGCGGACTGGATCTGGTCGAAGGGCAACACGCCGTACTGGCCCAGTGCAAGCGAGTAGACCACGACGAGCGTCCCGATCAGCAGCGTCCACTGATTGAGTTTCGAGGAGATCAGGGCGTTGAATCCGGCCGTCGAGCGGGCCTTGTAGACCAGCACCGCGACGACCACGAGTTCGGGCGACTCGCTCGCGAGTGGCGCGATCCACTGGATCATGAAAAACGGGGGGATGCCGATGGCGGTGCCGATCTCCTCCAGCCCGTGGGCGAAGGGTTCGACGGCGGTGAAGATCAGAAACCCCGAGTACGCAAAGAGCCCGAGGACGACCGGGACCCGCACCCGCCGGCGAAAGCCCTGCAGGTAGGCTGGGACGCCGGCGTGTTCCTCGGCTGTCTCGACGTCGCCGCGGATGACGATGCCGATGTAGACGACGTAGATGCCGACGAGGACGAGAAAGTCGAGCGCGCCGATGCCGCCGCCAAGCGGGACGAGAAAGGCCCAGACCGTCGCCAGAAGGAGGAACGTGATCTCGGTGGCGATGTCGCGGTCGAGGTGGACGACGCTTGCGAACAGCCCCTCGCGTTTCTCGACGGCGGGGTCTCTCGTGGTCCGGGCCTTGTAGACAGTCAGCACGGCGATGCCGGCCCACCCCAGCCCGATGAGGATGCGGTTGGCACCGGTCATGTTAGCGACCGCGAGGTTGGCGCTCTGGCAGGCGTCAGCCAGCGTGTTCGCGTTTGCGGCGGCGCCGGCGGCCAGTTCCTCGCCGCCGGTCGTGACCCCACGGCAGGCCTCTGCGGTCGCGCTGCCGGCGCCGGCCCCCCACGCGTACAGCGCGTCGACGGCGTACTCCGGCGCGACCGCGAGCACCGCGAGCACCGCGATGGCGAACGCGCGGGGGACGTCCTTCTCGGCGGTCTCGGCCCCCCACGCCAGCAGGAAGGAGGCTCCGAGGACACTGATGCCGCTGACCAGCACCGTCACTGTCGTCCCCAGGTCCGCTCCTGTGACGAAGGTGAGCACCCACGGAACCGAGAGCAGGGCTGCGCCCGCGACGGCCGTCAGCGGGTGCCGGAGTCTCATCGTTCGCTCAACGTCGAACCCGAAAGTATGCCTTACGATGTCACCCCCGTCGACTGTCGCTGCCGGACCGCTCTAGCGGACGGCGAACGCGGGCGGCGCGTGCCATTTAACCCCGCTGCCGGCGACGGTCGAGTATGCAGGTCTACGGGCTGATCGGGAACCCGGTTGAGCACTCCCTGTCCCCGCCGATGCACGAGGCGGCCTACGAGGCTGTCGGGCTGGACGCCCGCTACGTCACCTTCGAGCCGCCCGAGCGCGAGGGGGCAGCGGCCGTCGAGGGTGCCGCGACGCTGGGCGTGCGGGGGCTGAACGTCACCATCCCGTTCAAACAGCAGCTGCTCTCGGCAGTCGAGCCGGCGGGGCTGGCCGAGCGGGTTGGCGCGGTCAACACCGTCGACTTCCGGACCGACCCGCCGACGGGCTACAACACCGACGCCGCGGGTGTCACCCGGGCGCTCGCCCATCACGGTGTCGCGCTCGACGGGACGGCCGTGGTCGTTGGCGCGGGTGGGGCTGGGCGCGCGACCGCCTTCGCACTCGCTGCGGAGGGGATGGCAGTCCGGGTCGCGAACCGGACCCGTTCCCGGGCGGCGGAACTCGCGGCTGCCGTTGACGAGGGGCCGGGCGGGGCAGCCACCGCTCACGGACTCGACGGAGTCGGGGACCTGCTTGCGGACGCCGACGTGCTCGTCAACGCCACCAGCGTCGGCATGGAAGAGGACGCCTCCCCGGTCCCGGCCGACGCCCTGCACGCCGACCTCGTCGTGCTCGATGCGGTCTACTCGCCGGTCGAAACCCGGCTGCTCCGGGAGGCCGCAGCCGCGGGCGCGACGACCGTCGACGGCGCGTGGATGCTGCTCTACCAGGGCGTCGAGGCCTTCGAGCAGTGGACCGGACGGGGGGCACCGGTCGACGCGATGAACGACGCGCTCCGAGCGCGCCTTTGAATAGCCAGCGGTGTGAACCATCGGGTATGGGACTCCTCGATAAACTCAAATCGCTTCTCGGCAGTGACGACCGCCAGACTCCACGCCGGCAGGGTGGCTCGGCGAACGTGACCGTCGAACACGAACCCGACCCCGACCCCGAACCCGCGACGGAGAGCGAGGCCGCGGTGAAGGGGACCGGTGGAGCGGACGACCACACAGCCGACGCTGACGCCGGGGTCGATACCACACCACAGGCCGGGTCGACAGCTGGAGCGGACTCGACCGACGGGGCGGCCGCGGATGCGGGACCGGGCACGGGCGCGGAGATGGAGGCCGGCGAGAAACCGGCCGAGCCGGACGAGTCCCAGCACGAGGGGGGTGAGCCGAGCGAACCTGCGGCCGAAGTGAAAGAGGAGGAGTCCGGAGAAGGGTCGGACGAGCCCGTCGACAGCATCAACGGGATCGGGCCGACCTACGCCGAGCGGCTGGAAGCCGCGGGCATCGAGACCGTCGGGGACCTGGCGGTCGCTGACCTCGGGACCGTCGCCGACGCGGCCGAAGCCCCGGAATCACGCGTCACAGGCTGGCTCGAGCAGGCAAACGCTCGGTAAGCGTCCCCCACGCCGGGGCGGTCCGCCGGTTCGGAACCGCAAACAGTTAGCCCTCCGGCCCGTTCGTACCGTCTATGCAGGTCGTCACCGACCGCGAGCGGTTTCTGTCGGCAGCCCGCGACGCGGCGGCAGGCGCCCGGGCTCCGGTGGAAGTCCGCGTGCCGGTCGACGACCCCTTTCTCGCCTACCGCCGGGCTCGCCGACCCCGCCGGGACGAACCCCACGCCGGTGGTGACTACGCGGGCGACGACCACTCTGAGACGGGCCAGGCCGGCCGGGGGACCGGTTCCGGGGACGGCCGCCCCGACGGCGACCCCGCTGCCGGGGCGTATCTCGCCACCACCGGCGGTCAGCCCGGGTGGGGGTACTTCGGAGTCAACCCGGTCGAGGTGCTCGCGGTCCGGCCGGGGGACGGTGACTCACTCGGCGCTCTCGAGCAACTGGTCGGCGGGGAGTCCCTCGTCCGTGCGGGCTGTACGGTCCCGTACCCCTGTGGCGCGGTCGGCTGGCTCTCCTACGATATCGCCCGGGAACTGGAGGATATCCCTGCCGACGCCGCCCGTGACCGCGCCCTCCCGCGGCTCCAGGTGGCGGTCTACGACCGGCTCGCCGCCTGGGAGGAGCCCCGCGACGACGGCCCGGTGACGCTGCGGGTCACGGCCTGTCCCCGGATCCGCGACGACGACGACCCCGCCGAACGGTTCCGGGTCGCCTGCGACCGGGCCCGGAACCTGGCTCGCCGGGCAGTCGAGGGCGACCCCGCGGTCGGGCCGCCGCCGGTCGACGCCGACGCTGTGACCTTCGAGAGCGACTGCTCGCGGGCCGCCTTTGCCGACCGCGTCCGCCAGGTCAAACGCTATGTCCGCGACGGCGACACCTTCCAGGCCAACGTCTCCCAGCGGCTAACCGCGCCCGCGGCGGTCCACCCTGTCGCGGTCTTCGACGCCCTCCGGGCGGTGAATCCCGCACCCTACTCGGCACTCCTCGAGTTCCCCGGAGTCGACCTGGTGAGCGCCAGTCCGGAACTCCTGCTCGAGCGGACTGGCGACCGGGTCGTCACTGAACCCATCGCGGGCACCCGGCCACGCGGCGCGACGCCCGCCGAGGACGAGCGCCTGGAGGCGGCCCTCCGGAGCGACGGGAAAGAGCGGGCCGAGCACGCGATGCTCGTCGACCTGGAGCGCAACGACCTCGGGAAGGTCAGCGAGTACGGCAGCGTCGACGTGACAGAGTACCGCCGGGTCGACCGCTACGCCGAGGTGATGCACCTGGTCTCGGCGGTCGAGGGCTGCCTTCGGGAGGGCGTCGGCCTGGCCGACGCTATCGCTGCCGTCTTTCCCGGCGGGACCGTCACGGGCGCACCCAAACCCCGGACGATGGAGGTGGTCGACGAGGTCGAGGCCACCCGCCGTGGCCCCTACACCGGCTCTGTCGGGCTCTTTGGCTTCGACGACCGGGCGACGCTCTCGATCATCATCCGGACGCTCGTGGGACACGACGGGGTGTACCACCTCCGTGTGGGCGCCGGCATCGTCCAGGACTCCGAACCCGACCGCGAGTACGCCGAGACGCTGGACAAGGCCCGCGCGCTCGTGCGAGCCGTCGACGAGGCCCTCGGTGACCGCGGTGCGATGGACCTCGAGCCAACCCGCGGGTCCGGCGCCGGGGCTGCCGGCCGCGGGCCTGCCGGCGAGCCACCCGTCGAGAGCGGTCCTCCCGGTGACGGACAGGACGGCCCGGGTGAGCCACACGGGCAAACCGAGCCTGACAGGGAAGCCGAGTCAGACGGGCAAACCGGGCCAGAAGGGCCGGAGGAGCCGGAGGCCGACGGATGAGGGTGCTGGTCGTCGACAACTACGACTCGTTCGCGTACAACCTCGTCCAGTACGTCGGGGCGCTCGTCACCGACCCTGCCTGGGGTGTGGTCGACGCACCCGACGCCGGCGAGGTCGTCGCCCGCCGGAACGACGAAATTTCCCTCGACGGTATCGACGCGCTCGACCCCGACGCGGTGGTGGTCTCGCCGGGACCGGGTACCCCGGCGGAGGCCGGCGTCTCGGTGCCGCTGTTCGCCGAGCGGTCGTACCCGACCCTGGGGGTCTGTCTGGGCCACCAGGCACTGTGTGCGGCCGCCGGCGCGTCCGTCGACCACGCCCGGGCGGTCGTCCACGGGAAATCCTCGACTGTCACCCACGACGGGCGGGGCGTGTTCGCCGCCCTCCCCGACCCGGTCGAGGTCGGCCGCTATCACTCGCTTGCGGTCGAGCGCGACGCCCTGCCGGAGGCCCTGGTGGAGACGGCCCACACACAGGCGACGGCCGACTCGCCAGCTGTCGACGGCGAGACGAGCGGGAGCCGTGGTGGACTCGCGGACGCAGGTGAGGGGGTCGGGGAGGCGGGTGTGGTCATGGGCGTGCGCCACCGCGAGCGCCCGCACGTTGGCGTCCAGTTTCACCCCGAGAGCATCCTCACCGACGGGGGAAAGACACTACTTGCTGCCTTTCTGGAGGGATACGCGTGAGCGAGACGTACTACCACGTCGACGGGACACTGGTCCCGGCGGCGGCGGCCACAGTCAGCATCCGCGACCGGGGGTTCATGTACGGCGATGCGGTCTTCGAGACGCTCCGGGCCTACGGCGGCGAACTCTTCGAGTGGGCTGCCCACGTCGACCGGCTCGAGCGCAGCGCCACCCGGCTGGACTTCGAGGAAGCGCTCCCGCCTGCCGACGACCTCCACGACCGCGTGACGGAGACGCTCGCGGCCAACGACCTCTCGGAGGCGTACGTCCGGCTGTCGGTCTCCAGAGGGGTCCAGGCGGGGAAACTCACACCTGACCCGCGGGTCGACCCCACTATCACGGTCGTCGTCGACGGTCTCCCTCGCGGGGGGACCGAGGGCGAACCGGTCTGGGACGAGCCCGCGACCCTGCGGACCGTCGAGACCCGCCGCCCTCCGGAAGAAGCACTCCCCTCGGACGTCAAGACCCACAACTACCTCACCGGGATCCTCGCGCGCTTAGAACTCGAGGGCACCGACGCCGACGAGGCGCTGGTGCGTTCGATGGAGGGCTACGTCACGGAAGGGGCCAGCAGCAACCTCTTTCTGGTCCACAACGGAACGCTGTACACCCCGACCACTACCCTCCCGCTGTTGCCGGGCGTCACCCGTGGGGCCGTACTCGCCATCGCCCGCGGGGAATCCTTCCCCGTCGAGACCGGCCGGTACAACGTCACCGACGTTCGCGAGGCCGACGAGCTCTTCCTGACGAACTCCACCTGGGAGGTCCGGCCCGTCGCCGAGGTCGACGGCTACGAGAAGGAGGTTGGCCCGGTCACCGAACTCTGCCAGCGGCTGTTCGACCGGCGCGTCGAGCAGGCCCACTACTGAGCGGCCGACGACGGCCGGCGGTGTGGCCCGCTGCTCCGGCGGCTGCACCGGAGACCGCACGGTTGAAGCGGTTTCCGGCCAACTGGGTGCCATGGACGAGGACAGCCGTATCGCTGCTGTCGAGGAGGTGCCGGCCGATAGCTCGCTGCTGTTTACCGTGCGCGATGGCTTCGACACGGAGGAGGCAATCCTGCTCCGGCTGGCCGACGGCGTGGTCGCGCTGCGCAACTACTGCCCCCACTGGACGGACGTCCGGCTGGACAAGGGCAGCGGCGCGACCCGGCGAAACGGCGAACTGGTCTGCGAGAAACACGGCGCGACCTTCGAAGCTGCGACCGGACACTGCACCCACGGCCCCTGTGAGGGGGCCACCATCGGCGAACTGGAGGTAACCGTCGCCGACGGCGCGGTCTATCTCACCGACGACGAATACGACTTCGAGCACACCGGCTCCTCCGGCGACCACGACCTCTCCTCCCGGGGCCGGATCGACTTCACCGGGAACTGACGGCCGTTCGCGCCCGAGTCGCGGCCACACTGCCCGCTTTCGTGAGGTGTGGTAGCACGCCTGGGAACCGTTCATGCCCCGCTCGGTCCACGCTTGAGGTATGCCCGGTCCCGTCTTCGTCCCCGGCGACGCAGTCGACCTCCACACCATCGAGGAGGAGGACTTGGACTTCCTCCAGCGCAACCTCAACGACCCGCGGGTCTGGCGGGCGATCGGCCGGTCGGTGCCCGCGAACGCCCCCCAGGAGCGGGACTTTTTCGAGGAGGTCGTCAGCAGCGACGGCGGCGTCCACCTGCTGGCCTGTGCCGACGGCGAGCCCGTCGGGACGGTCGGGCTCGACGGCACCGACGACCGGTCGGACTCGGCGGAACTCGGTTACTGGGTCGGGCCGGACCACCACCGGCAGGGTTACGGCACGGCGGCGGCCGAACTGATGGTCGAGTACGCGTTCGACCAGCTCGGGCTCCACCGCGTCGCAGCTCGCGTCTTCGAGTTCAACGACGCCTCCTGCACGCTCCTGGAGCGGGTTGGTTTCAGCCGGGAAGGTGTCCACCGCGAGGCCGAGTTCGTCGACGGCGAGTACCAGGACACCTACTGGTACGGGATCCTCGAAGCGGAGTGGCGCGACGGGCGGTAGCTGGCGTGGGGACGGGCGTCTCTGACCGAACCCGCGGGACTGTCCGGCTGCGGTCACTCGACCCGGAACGCGGGCTCGGTGACGGCTTCGCTCTTGCACTCCGGACACCGGCTGGGGCGGTTGACGAGGTCGTCGAAGCCTTCGAAGCCACACTCCCGACAGGTCGGCGGGGCGACCAGAAGCGCCTCGTCGGTCGGCTCCAGCGAGCGGGCGATGTGCCGGACGTGCTCCAGGGCCTCGGCCGTCCGGATCTCGAACTCGGTCGCGAGTTCTCCTGCTGCACGTGCGTCCTCGCGCAAGCGGTCGGTGATGCGCTCGCGGGTGGTCCGGCTGGCCTCGCGCATGTTTACGGGATGGCGTGGACCGGTAAACATCTTGTGCGCCTCTCCGGGGTGTGGCTTCACGCGAGCGGGCCCGGCCGGGCCAGGAGTGGTTTGCCTCCCGCACTCGGCTGCCGCCGAGTACAGCACGCCAGCGCACAAGCCAACGGATGAAAAGGGATATACGCCCCCGTTCGGTCGTCTGTGGCATGAAAGCCGTCGTGCTCGCCGGGGGGTACGCGACGCGCCTGTGGCCGGTCACCCGCCACCGCCCGAAGATGCTCCTCCCGGTCGGCGAGACGACCGTCATCGACCGCGTCCTCTCCGGACTCGAGGCCGACGACCGGGTCGACGAGGTCTTCCTCTCGACAAACGAACGCTTCGCCGACGATTTCCGGGAGCACATCGCGGCGGCGGGCTACGAGAAACCCCGGCTGAGTGTCGAGGACACGACCGAGGAGGGCGAGAAGTTCGGTGTCGTGGGGGCGCTTGCCCAGCTGGTCGACCGCGAGGGGGTCGCCAACGAGGACCTACTGGTCGTCGCCGGTGACAACCTCATGGACTTCGATATCGCCGAGTTCATCGACTTTTTCGAGACTCGCGAGGCGCCGACGCTCGCGGCCTACGATGTCGGCTCCCGCGAGAAGGCGACGTCCTACGGCCTCGTAGACATCGAGGGCGAGGCGGTCGTCGACTTCCAGGAGAAGCCCGACGACCCGCCGAGCACGCTCGTCTCCATCGCGTGCTACGCCTTCCCCGCGGACGCGGTGCGGTTCGGCGAGTACCTGGCGGGAGACAACAACCCCGACGAGCCCGGCTGGTTCATCCAGTGGCTCGTCGACCGCGAGCCGGTGTACGGCTTCACGTTCGACGGTGCCTGGTACGACATCGGGACGCCCGACAGCTACCTGGAGGCCGTCGAGTGGGCGCTCGACGGGGAGACAGTCGTCGCCGACTCCGCGACGGTCGAGGACAGCGCACTCGGTGCGAACGTCCACGTCATGGCGGGCGCGACGGTCAGCGACGCCGACCTCGAGCGGTCAGTGGTCTTCCCCGGCGCGACCGTCGTCGACGGGACCCTCCGGGACACACTCCTCGACTCCGAGGCGGACATCCGCGGGCTCGACCTCTCCGGAGCGCTCGTCGGCTCCTACACGCAGATAAACGAGGAGTGAGGGCCTCACCGGGGCCCGTCTGTCTGGCGGCCGCGGCGTGAGTTGCGAGATGGGAACGCCTAAGAGCAACGCGGGGGCACGTTCGGGCGTGACTGACGGGACGCGCGTAGACATGCACGTGAAGGTGCTCGACGAGCGGGTCGTCCGGCGGGCGAAGGCCCGCGGCCTGGACGCGCTGGTCTACGCCCCCCATTTCACCCGGTGGCCGGAGGCCGTCGACCGGGCAGAGCAGTTCTCCGACGACGACCTGCTGGTGGTACCCGGCCGGGAGCTGTTTACCGGTGACTGGCGCACCCGCCGGCACGTCCTCGCGCTGGGCCTCGAGCGTCCGGTTCCCGACTTTCTCACCCTCGAGGGGACGATGGACGAACTGGCCGCCCAGGACGCACTCGTGCTCGTCCCCCACCCCGGCTTTCTCACCGTCAGCCTGGGCCGCGACCACCTCGAGCGGTACCGCGACCAGGTCGACGCCATCGAGGTCTACAACCCCAAACACCCCCCCTGGGACAACAGCCGTGCCCGCCGGACTGCGGCCGACATGGGGCTGCCCGCTTTCACCTCGTCGTATGCCCACCTCCGCGGGACGGTCGGGGAGTGCTGGACGACCTTCGAGACCGACCTCGACGAGCCGGCGGCCCTGCTGGCAGCGGTCCGCGAAGGGGCGCCCCGCCAGGTCGAGCACCGGCGCGGCCCGACCCACCTGCTGCGCCGCGGGGCGGAGTTTGCCCACCTCGGCTGGGAGAACTCCTGGAAGAAGTTCGACCGGGTCTACCTCTCGGG
>CAZOWU010000047.1:0-12311 GCA_964583735.1 uncultured Halobacteriales archaeon
CGCGCTGAACAGAGACCTCGTGGCGTTGCCGGAGACCCCACTGGGCCGGTAGCTTACCACAGCGGGAGGGACCGGGGCACACCTGGGACCCCGGCTGCAGATAGCACAGACAGCCACCCCAATTGACGAATTCGTCTTTCGCCTTGGTGAAACCCTCAATCAGAGATAGGTTTCAGCCGGCGCTCTCTGCCCTGTATCGCCCTGCTGTGAGTGACAGCTGGCGGCCGCTCGGCCGGTGGCTCCCCCTCCTCCTCCAGGCGCCCGAAACCGCCCGGCGAGTCCCCCAAATCCTAGTATGGCATTATACTCCTATTACGATTAATACTTACCCGTGGCAACGAGTCACGCAGGTATGCCACACGGTATGGACGTTGACGACGGCGACGCGGAGCAGTTGTCGACGTACGAGTGTCTCCGCTGTGGAGACATCGTCGAGTCACACTCCCACCCCGGCACCTGTGACTGTGGCGGGGAGTACCAGAACCGGGCGAAATCGCTCGAGTAGCCGGGGAGAGACAACATGGCTTCAGAGAACACCGCCTCGGCGGCGAGTCCGGACACTGCCGTGCCCGACGAACCGGAGTCAGCACTCGAGACCGCCCGCCGCCAGCTCAACAAGGCGGCATCGCTCACGGATGCTGACCCCAACATTGTCGAGCGCCTCAACTTCCCGGCCTCGGTCCACGAGGTGACGGTCCCGCTGGAACGGGACGACGGAACCGTCGAGATGTACCGGGGATACCGGGCCAAGCACGACGGCGTCCGCGGCCCGTACAAGGGCGGGCTGCGGTACCACCCCGGGGTCACCCGCGAGGAGTGCATCGGGTTGGCGATGTGGATGACCTGGAAGTGTGCCGTGATGGACCTTCCCTTCGGCGGCGCGAAGGGAGGCGTCGTGGTCGACCCAAAGGAACTCAGCGACGCAGAGATGGAACGGCTGACCCGCCGCTTCGCAAACGAGATCCGGACCCTCATCGGGCCGATGACCGACATTCCGGCGCCGGACATGGGCACCGACGCCCAGACGATGGCCTGGATCATGGACGCCTACAGCGTCCAGGAGGCGGAGACGATTCCGGGCGTCGTCACGGGCAAACCGCCGGTCATTGGCGGGAGCAAGGGCCGCGAAGAGGCGCCCGGCCGGAGTGTCGCCATCGTCAGCCGGGAACTCTGTGACTACCGCGACCGGTCGCTTACGGACACGACCGTCGCCGTCCAGGGCTATGGAAGCGTCGGCGGCAACGCCGCCCGCCTGCTCGACGAGTGGGGTGCAGATATCGTCGCCGTCAGTGACGTCAACGGCGCAGCCTACGACCCGGACGGCCTGGAGACGGCGGCGATCCCGCTCCACGACGAGGAGGCCGGAGCCGTGACCGACCACGGTGAGCAGACGCTCACCAACGCCGAGCTGCTCGAGCTGGACGTCGACCTGCTGGTCCCGGCGGCCGTCGGCAACGTGGTCACGGAGGCCAACGTCGGCGACATCCGCGCCGACATGGTCGTCGAGGGCGCGAACGGGCCGATCACCTTTGGCGCAGACGCGGCCCTGGCCGAGCGCGGGATTCCGGTGGTGCCCGACATCCTGGCGAACGCGGGCGGCGTCACGGTCAGTTACTTCGAGTGGCTCCAGGACATCAACCGGCGGTCGTGGTCGCGCGAGCGGGTCAACGAGGAACTCGAAACAGAGATGCTCGACGCCTGGTGCGAGGTGCGCCGGGAAGTCGACAGCCGGGGCGTCTCCTGGCGCGATGCGACCTACATCGTGGCTCTCTCCCGGATCGTCGACGCGCACAAAAAACGCGGTCTGTGGCCCTGACCGCAGACCGAGGGTTCGCCGCTGTGCTCACGGCTCCGCTGCTCGCACTTTCGAGGGGTTCCCTCCGGTCGACCCTCGCTATTCCTCGAACAGCGTCGCGAGTACTTTCCGCTCGGCGGTCCGGAGGTGCTGGTGGTAGGTCGACGGCGAGATGTCCATCGAGTCGGCCAGTTCCTCCCCGGAGACGTCCCGGGGCCAGTCGAAGAAGCCGCCGAGATACGCCTTCTGGATGGCGAGCTCCTGGCGCGCCGTCAGCGACTCCTCGATATCCGCGACGAGGTCCTGTTTGGTCTGTTCCGGGCGCTCGTGCTCCCGGCGGGCGACCAGTTCCGTCGAAGGGTACCGTCCGGAGAGGTGTCCGATGACCGTCCGCGGGTCGGCGCTTGCGGGCAGTTCGAGCGTGACTCGGACTTCGGCCGGGCTGGCGGTGATGTCGTCGGTTTCGGCCCCGCGCTCGGCCAGCGCCGAGACGACCGGCGGGGAGTCGACGGCGAACTCGAAGACGCTCCCCGACTTGCCGTCGCTGACGTGGCTGGCGCTCTTGACGCGGTCGGCCGGCTCCGCGGCCGCGACCACCTGCTCGGGCTCGGCGGTCTCGGCCACGAACAGCATCACGACCCCCCCGTCGTCCTCGTACAGCGTCCCCTCGTAGGTCAGCGTGCAGTCCAACTCGCGGGCGATATCGCCGAAAAACAGCTCGTCGGCGGCCATCGACACCTCCATCTCGATGACCCGGTCAGTGGCGAGGATGCGCCGTCCCTCGATGGCGTTTATCGCTGCCGACGCGAACTGCGCCAGCACCCGCAACACCGCGAGCTCTCGCTCGTCGAAGATGTTCGGGCTGTCGGCGTAGACGACCAGCACGCCGTACTCGGTGTCGCCGTAGGCAAGCGGGAAGGCAGCGAGTGCGCCGCCCTCCGACAGCGCACAGTCGTGGACTGCGGCCAGCCCGTCGCTGTCGGCGGTGCTGTTGCCTTCCTTTAGCTGCCGTTCCCCCGTCTGAATGGCCTGGACTGCGGGGTCGGACCCGTCGAGGTCGGCAGTGGCGTTCTCCGGGAAGCTGACGCCGTCGCCGACCGCCGCCGGCACCAGCGTCTCGGTCCGCAGGTCGAGCCGGCCGACCCAGGCGCCGGTGTAGGCCTCGACCTCGGTGAGCCGCTCGCAGACCGCCCGTTCAGTCTCCTCTCTGGTGTCCGCCTGCAGTACGGCCTCCGTGACGGTGTGGACCAGTCCGTCGATCCGGGACATCAGGTGCTCGAGTTCGCGGCGCTTCTCGCGGGCCCGCAGCTCCGCCAGCTTTCGCTGGGTGATGTCGATGTGTGCGACGACGACGCTGCCGGTTTCGTGTGCGGGCAGCGCGGCCGCCCGCATCAGAAACCAGTGTTTCTCGTTCTCGGAGTGACAGGGGTACTCCAGGGTGAAGACGTCCTGTTCGCCCTCGATGACCGCCTCCAGTCCCGCCAGCGCCCGCGCGGCGTCCTCGTCGGTCGAGACGTCCATCGACTCGAAGTAGTTGGTCCCGACCATCTCCCCCGGCTGGCCACCTATCCCGGCGAACTCCCGCCACGCGCGGTTCGTAAAGAGGAGCGTTCCCTCCCGGTCCAGTACCGCGATATTGAACGGCAGGGTGTCGAGAGTGAGGCGGGCGAGGGAGTCTTGCTGGATCATATCAGTGCTGCGTCGTGTGCGCACACGGACCGGATTTCTCATAAAGCTGCCGGACGGCACGGTAGCATCCCAGTCTCGCCTTCCGGTTTACTCCCAGTTGTGTAACGCGTCCCGGAAACTAGCTGCCACGTCCTCGACGGTCACGGGGCGGGGGTTACACCGTAGCAGCCGCTGCTGGGTGTCGACGGTCTGCTCGGCCAGCCACCCGATGTCGTCCTCCGTGACGCCCGCGAGCTCGTGCAGCCCGCCGGGGAGGACACCCAGGTCCTGCTGGAGCCGGACGAACGCCTCGCGAGCCTGGTCGGCAGCCTCGCGGGTCCCCAGCCCGTCGGTGTTCGCTCCCAGCATGTCCGCCAGCGCGGCGAATTGCTCCGGGTCGCTCGCGACGTTGTACCCCAGTGTGCTCGCCGGAGTCAGGACGGCGATGGTCTCGCCGTGGTCGGTGTGATACCTGTTGCCGACGGGGTAGGCCATCGCGTGACAGAGGCTCGCCCCCGCGGTCAGCCCCGCGATGGCGCCGTACAGCGCCCCTTTCAACATTGCCGTCCGGGCCTCCAGGTCGTCGCCGTTGTTGACTGCCGCGCGGACGTTACCCGAGAGCAACTCGATGGCGCGCTCGCTGAACAGCTCGGTGAAGCCGGTCCGGCCGGCGTAGACCGGACGGTCCGCCGGGTCCGTCGGCCGCAGCAGGTCGTCGAACGCGTGCGTGGTGTACCCCTCCATCGCGTGGCCCAGCGCGTCCATTGCCGTCCGCGCCGTGAGGTCGGGCGGCAGCGTGGTGGTCAGCGTCGGGTCCAGCACCGCCGCGTCCGCGCGGACCTTGTCGTCGGAGATGCCTTCCTTGGTCTCCTGTTCCTCGACGGAGAGGATCGCCACCGGTGAGACCTCCGAACCAGTCCCCGCCGTGGTCGGCAGCAGGACCAGCGGCGGCCCGGCCTCGGTCAGCTCCTCGCCCGCGCCCGTTGGCTCCGCGACGTAGTCCAGCGGCGAGCCGCCGTTAGCGGCGACCGCCCGCGTCGCCTTCGCGGTGTCCATGCAACTCCCCCCGCCCAGCCCGACGTAGAAGTCGTAGCCGCCACTCCCGCCAGCGCCGCCCCTCTCATCGCCGCTTTCTGCCTCGCGCACGAACGCGAGACACTCCTCTACGTCCCCGATAGACGGCTCGCGCGTGCAGCCGTCGTAGACGTCGACGCCGAAGCCCGCATCCTCGATGGCGTCGGTGACCCGGTCGGCGTGGCCCAGGCTGACGAGCGTCCCGTCGGTGACGACCAACACCCGGTCGCCGGCCTCGGCTCCCAGCGAGCGGAGCTGGTGGCCCAGTTCCTCGACGGCGTGTGCGCCGACGCGGATCTCGGGCATCCGGACGTTCCAGACCGTCTCTGGCTCCAGTTCGTGTGGCTCGGCCGAGACCGCCCGCTCGTGGCTCATTGCTCCCTCCGCCGCGTGTGGCGTGCGGTCGACATGTCCGGACCCGTTCGACCGGCCGGCTAATAAGTCCCGACCCCGGTGTCCGCGGCGAAGGGACGCGACAGGCCCGGACCCGCGGTTCTGTCGGCAGTGGCGGTGACAAGGGCTATACTGTAGATACGAGGCTTTCGCTTCGCTCGGGGTTTGCTGCTCGCGGCTCCTCACGTCGCCGCTCGCATTTACGAGGCTTTCGCTTCGCTCGGGGTTTGCTGCTCGCGGCTCCTCACGTCGCCGCTCGCATTTACGAGGCTTTCGCTTCGCTCAAGCCTCGCTTTCCACGACCTCGACCCCTCGGTTGTTGACTGCGGCCGGGTCCAGCCCGACCTCTTCGAGGAACTTCTTGTACTCGCGCTCGCACTGCTCGGCGTCCTGCTGGCGCTCACTGGCGCGGTCACACAGCGCGACCAGGTCCTCGGGCACCTCGTTGGTGTGGACGATCCAGTGGTTGATCAGGTCCGAGAGCCGCCGGATGGGCGAGGTGAAGTGGCCGTAGATCTCGAAGTTCAGGGCGTGATGGCCCCCGAAGGGGTCGTTCATGTACCGGGCGCGGGGCATCACCTTCATCACCGCCCACTGGATGCTGTCGAGCTGGCGCTCGGGTGCCTGTTCGAGCGTGGCGTTGACCGCCTTCCGGGGGTCGTCCCAGGCGCTCCCGGGGATGGAGACGCCGTCCAGTTCCTGGATCTCTTGGAGGGCTTCGTCCCACTCCTCCGGGCTGGGCTGGGGGTGGACCCGGTACATCGCCTCGACCCCGCGGTCCCACATCAGCTCGTGGGTGACCGCCTTGTTTGCCTTCAGCATACACTCCTCGATGATGGTGTGGGCGCGGTCCCGGCTGGGGTTCAACACGAGCGACCCCTCCTCCTTGCGCTGTTCGTGCATCCGGTCGGCCAGCTCCCAGACCTCCCGGGTCTTCTCGGCCAGGTCGACGGACTCGTCCTCCAGCAGGTCACTCGCCGTCTCCGGCTCGTCCAGTAGCCCCTCGGCCTCGGTGTAGGTCAGCCGGGCGTCGCTTCTGATGACGGACTTGTAGATGTCGATGGACTCGTAGCCCAGGTCGTCCTCGTCGAGGTGCATCTCTACCGTGTGCGCCAGCCGGTCCTCGTTGGGCACGAGCGAGCAGACCGTCTCCGCCAGCACCGGCGGGAGCATGTGGACCGTGTAGGCCGGCAGGTAGACCGTGTTCGCGCGCTCGACGGCCGACTCCCACATCGCGGTGTCCGGCGTCACGTAGTGGGTGACGTCCGCGATGTGGACCCAGAGGACGTACTCCCCCTCCCGCCGCTCGACCGAAATAGCGTCGTCGAAGTCCTGGGCATCGACGGGGTCGGTCGTCCACGTCGTCATCCCGCGCAGGTCCTCCCGGTCGTCGACTTCCGACTCGATCTCCGCGCCGACATCCTCGGTGCGGGCCTCGGCTTCCTCCAGGACTTCGGGCGGGAAGCCGTCCGGGATGGAGAACTTCTCGAAGAGTTCCTCCCGCTTGTTCTCGATGTGGCGGTCGAGGTCGGGGTCGATCTCGACCGGCCCCTGCCCCTCGATCGTCCCGGCCGCCGCCTGGTCGTCTCGCTTTTCCTGCTTGGGGTCGCTCATGCGTGCCGGTACGTGGAGCCAGCAGTTAGTGGTGTCGCCCCGCGCCACTTGCTGTCGCGTTGCTCTCCGAGGACTCGGTCGCTACGCTCACCGTTCGCTGTCCGAGGCCTTCGCTGCGCTCAGGTCTCGCTACCGTTCACGCTCGCCGGTCTCGGCCCCGTCGCTGAGTTCGGTGTACGCGGCCAGAAACTCCTCGCGGGTGGCCTCGCCGGCGCCCGCCTCGGTGAGAGTCTCCTCTAGCCCCTGCCGCGGCTGGTGGCAGTACTCGCCGTAGCAGTCCTTGCAGAGATGCTCGAACTCCTTGCCGCGGCGCTCCCACCTGTCGCCATCCTTGTCGTACTCGCGTGCCTTCGAGCGGGGGACGGCTTCCCCGCACGCGATGCAGGTCACGTCCGTCCGGTCCGACCCCGAGCGCCACATGCTCCGCGATACGCAAGGCCGGTATATGGGTTTGTTGGAACCGGCCGGCCCGGCGACGTGCTGCGAGTCCGACCCGCCGCGGTCGCGTTCCGTGTCGGACGCGACTCTCGACGTGTGAACACACCGGCCGCGCCCGCGAACGAGCCGTTTATCCGCTGTCCGCGCCACCCGTGGGTATGGACGTCAAATCGCGCCACCACCTCCGCTCGGATGCCGTCCAGGAGATCCGCGAGGCACTGGCCGACCAGCTCGGGGTTGACCTGGAGGCCGACTCCTTCGAGAAGGTCGAACTCGAGGGCGGCGACTGGGAGGTCGTCCTCGTCGACGGCGGTCCGCTGGTCTGTTACTTCTCGGGCGACCCGTTTCTGACGGTCAAAGGCGCGAACCAGCACCCCCCCGAGAAGCGCACGGTCACCGTCGACGCCGGCGCCGTCCAGTTTGTCTCTGACGGCGCCGACGTGATGCGACCCGGCATCGTCGCCGCCGACGAGGCGGTCGCGGAAGGGAACCTGGTCGTCATCGACGAGGAGAGTCACGGCAAGGTGCTCGCGGTCGGTCGGGCGCTGGTCGATGGCGACGACATGGTCGGCGAGGAAGGCCGGGTCGTCGAGTCGATGCACCACGTCGGCGACGACCTCTTCGAGCTAACGGTCTGATCAGTTCCCGTCCTCGCCCTCTTCTCGCTCCTCCGCCCGCTCCATCGCCATCTCGTAGCCCTCGCGGGCGAGTTCGTACGTCTCCCGCAGGTCCGCGACTGGTGTCTCCGTGGCGTCGACCCGGAGGTCGTCGTAGAAGGGGCGTTCCTCCGGGCCGCGGTCGTCGGTCCGCCGGACCAGCAGCGCCGCGCTCTGGACGTGCAAGTCCTCGCGTTTGTCTCCGCCTTCCTCGTGGCCGGCCGCGAGCGCCCGGACTAGCCGGGCGGCGAGCGGGCGGTCCTCCTTACGGGTTGCTTCGTAGGCTGCCGCGGTCTCCTCGATGACCGCCTCGCCGGTCAGGAGGTTGCCCGCGACGGTGTAGCCGTCGCCGACGGTGTGGCCGAACCAGTCCTTGCAGTCCTCGCCGGAGAAGGCGAACTCCTCGTCGGCGTCCACCCCGTGGAGTTGGCGCTGGCTGGCCTCCTCGTCGGCGTTCAACTGTGCCTCCAGGACGTCCTCGACGGCCAGCCCGTCCGCCAGATACGCCACCCCGCGCCGGCCCAGCGAGACGTTGACGAAACTCTGGGTTGCGACCGCACCGTGTTCGTTCGCGAACGGGCAGAGCGTCCCGACCGCCGGCAGCCGGGTCGTGACGGCCACGCCGTAGCGGGTCCGCTCCTCGCCGTCCTCGTCCTCGTAGGGCTCGCGGACGCAGATGCTGAACGTCATGGGAACTGGTCGGCGGCGGCGCTCAAAAATCCGGGTGTCCGCGGCCGTGTGAGGACCGTTCCTCTGACTGTCAGGAGCGGGAACGACGAAATCAAGGGCTCGCCGGAGAGACGGGCAGGTAGTGAACGCGAACGACCGCGCGATCACCGCGCTGGTGATGCTCGCCCACGGGGCGGTCCACACCTACGAGCTCGCGATCCCGATCTTCGTGGTTGCGTGGATCGACCAGTTCGAGGTCATCTCGCTGGGCGTCACGCAGCTCCCGGTCAACACCGCCACCGTCGGCGCCATGGTGACCGTCAGCTACGGGCTGTTCGGCGTCGGGGCGCTCCCGGGCGGCGTGCTGGTCGACCGGCTGGGCTCCCGTCGGCTGATCAGCGCCTGCCTCGCCGGAATGGGGCTCTCCTATCTGTTGCTCGGCCTGGCTCCGAACATGCTCGTCATCGCGCTGTCGCTCGTGGTCTGGGGTGTCGCGGCGAGTGTCTACCACCCCGCTGGCCTCTCGCTGATCAGCAAAGGGGTCCGCGAGCGCGGGACTGGCCTTGCCTACCACGGCATCGCGGGCAACCTCGGGATCGGCCTGGGTCCGCTGGTTGCCGCGCTGTTGCTCGTGGTCGTCGACTGGCGGACCGTCGCGCTCGTGCTCGGCGCGCCCGCGCTGCTGGCGGCCCTCTACGCCGCCCGCGCGGACTTCGACGAGACCGCCGCCGTCGGACCCGTTGCTGACGGGGGCAGCGAGGAGCCCGCCGACGCCAACGCCGGTGGGGCCGACAACGATACCGACGCCGGCGGCTCCAAGGCCGATGCCGGTGTCGACTCGCTGGGGGAGTTTCTCGCCGAGTCCCGGCGGCTGTTCGCTGGCGTGTTCGTGCTCGTGTTCGTCGTCGTCATCTGCTCGGGGCTGTACTACCGTGGTGTGTTGACCTTCCTGCCCGAACTGCTGCGTGGACTGCCCGGCTTCGAGCCGGTGCCAGTCGGCTCGCTGCTGCCCGAACCGGTACGCTCGCTGCTGGGCGTCTCCGTCGAGGGGTCACGCACACTGAGCCCGGGTGACTACTTCTACTCCGGGCTCCTCCTGATGGGCGTGGTCGGCCAGTACGCCGGTGGGAAGCTCAGCGACCGCATCCCCGTCGAGTACGGGCTCTCGGGGGCCTTCGCGGTGCTCGCTGTCCTCGCACTCCTGTTCGTCCCGGTTTCGACGATGGGACTCGGGCCGCTGCTGCTGTTTGGCCCCGTCCTGGGCATCTTCCTCTTTGTCGTCCAGCCGATGTACCAGGCGACGGTCGCGGAGTACACACCTGCCGGGACGCGAGGGCTCTCCTACGGGTTCACCTACCTCGGCGTGTTCGGCGTCGGCGCCCTCGGTGGCGGGGTCGCCGGCGCACTGCTGGCTTTCGCCGACCCGACCGCGCTGTTCCTGACGCTCGCGGGCTTTGGCGCTGTCGGCTCGCTCGTGGGGCTGACCCTTGCGCGTCTCCGGGGGCGCGCGCGACAGTCAGACTGAGCCGGCCACGGACAGGGTAACGTGGCCGCGGGCACAACGGGAGGTATGCCGAATATCAGTGAGACGCACATCGAGAACCGCCACCGGGTCCAGCCCAACCACGCCAACAACCACGGCTCGGTCCACGGGGGCAACGTGATGAAGTGGATGGACGAGGTCGGTGCGATGTCTGCGATGCGGGCGGCCGGCCGCCCCTGTGTGACGGCAACCGTCGACCAGCTCTCCTTCGAGGCGGCGGTCCCGACCGGCGACACGGTTGCCATCGAATCCTACGTCTTCGAGACCGGCCACACCAGCCTGCAGGTGCGGCTGAAGGCGTTCCGCGAGGACCCCGAGACCGGCGAACGCGACCGCACGACGGAGTCCTTCTTCGTCTTCGTCGCCGTCGACCAAGACGGGCAGCCGACCCCCGTTCCCGACGTCACCGTCGACAGCGAGCGCTGCCGCCGGCTTCGCGAGGCGGCACTCGCGGGACAGGAGTGACCGCTCGCTCGCCGTGTCCGTCCCGGAAAGCGGCGGACTACTGGCCAGCAGCCGTGTGTCTGACGTAAAGCCTAAGCGGGACGGGACCGGGTCACACGGTATGGGACTTATGAGCAAGATCCTCGGCGAGAACGGGGGGACCCGCGGGACCGAGGACTACGTCACGATCGACGCTGGGGACGTTGAACTGGGCGACGTGGGCGCGGACACCCTGGTCCACATCGCCGACATCGGGGACAAATCCGACGTCGTCGACATCAAGGACACCGTCTACGACGGCGACGTCGTCATCGCGGACATCACCCGCCACACAACCCAGGACCGGACGATGGAACACATCACAGACGAACTCAAACAGGTCGCTCGCGAGGTCGGTGGCGACATCGTCCAGAAGGACGACGACCAGCTCATCATCACCCCCGCCGGCGTCCAGATTAGCCGCGAACGCTTGGGGCGGTAACAGCGGATTGCGACCCCACCCTCGCGGCTCCTCCCCGTGCCCGCGCCGATCCCGATAGACATACGGTC
Source organism: uncultured Halobacteriales archaeon (assembly GCA_964583735.1). Lineage (GTDB taxonomy): Archaea > Halobacteriota > Halobacteria > Halobacteriales > Haloarculaceae > Salinirussus. The sequence goes on from CAZOWU010000047.1 coordinate 10,844, forward strand.
TCGCGGCCGGCAGTCGATCCCATGTCGAGATTCAGCGTCGACGGCCGGAACGCGATCGTCACGGGGGCAAGCCAGGGTATCGGACGCGGTATCGCCGAGCGACTCGCGGCTGCGGGCGCGAACGTCGCCATCTGCTCGCGGGCCCAGGAGCGGGTTGACCCCGTCGCCGAGGCCATCGAAGACGAGGGCGGGACGGCGTTCCCCGTGGAGTGTAACGTCCGCGATACCGACGCCGTCGAGGCGTTCGTGGACGCGACGGTCGAGGAGTTCGGCGGCGTCGACCTGCTCGTCAACAACGCTGGCGGCGAGTTCCTCGCCGACTTCGAGGACATCAGCGAGAACGGCTGGAAGGCCATCGTCGACCTCAATCTGCACGGCACCCGTCACTGCGCGCAGGCGGCCGGCGAGTACATGCGCGAGAACGGGGGTGGCGACATCATCAACATCTCGAGCGTCAACGGCCAGCAGCCCTGCCCGGGCGAGAGCCACTACGGTGCCTCGAAGGCCGCCATCATCGACCTGACCGAGACACTCGCCGTCGAGTGGGCTGAAGCGGAGGTCGCGGTCAACTGCATCGCACCGGGGCTGATCCAGACGCCCGGGGTCGCGGAGACCCTGGGGATCGACGCCGACGAGATGCCTCCCCGCAACCAGGTCGACCGCCGGATCGGCTACGCCGAGGACATCGCCGACGTCGTCCAGTTCCTCGCCAGCCCCGCCGCCGCCTTCATGACCGGCGAGACGGTCACGGTCAAGGGCGTGCCCCGCGCGGGCAACTCGATGGGCGAAGACCTCGGGCTGGAGGATTGAGGCTCTCCCGGTGACGGAGCGACCAATACAAGCGAACGCGCGAGTCGGTGGGCCGGCGTCGAGCGGCGGTCGCCCGCGGCGGCTCATACTGCCGGCTGTACGTCTGTGAAGAATCTCGCCATCCCGGGGTGGCAAGTCTCTTCACGAAGGGACAGCCGGCAGTATCAGACGTCGTCGGGTGTTTCGGCGTCGTCCTCGACGTCGCGTTTCAGCGAGTCGCGGCGCGCCTTTGCGTCGCGGCCGGTGGCTTCCTCGAGAAAGTCGTTTTTGACTGTGACCGCATCCTCCGCGGCGTCGACGTGCCCCTCGGCGATAACCTCCTCGGCGGGCCGCTCCTCGATGTTGAGCGCGATCCGGTCCTTCTTGCTGCTGTACTCGACGGTGCCGGCGACGACCCGCTCGAAGACCGGGTTGTCGGGGTCGTCCACCACGAGCAGCGTCCTGCCGTTGTAGTCGGTGTCGTCAGTCACCTCGCCGAAGTACTCCTCGACGAACGCCTCCATATCCTCGACGCGGTCGGAGAGCTCCTCCCCGCGCCGCATCTTGTACTCGCGCATTGCCGGCCATTTGCGAGGGCGCGTCTTACCTCTTTCGTGGCCGGGCTGCGGCCCCCCGACAGGCACTGCTCGACCGGTACACGCCCAGTGACGCGAGTCCG
>CAZOWU010000048.1:0-12253 GCA_964583735.1 uncultured Halobacteriales archaeon
ACATCGAGGGGCGCAAGAAGAACATGTTCGTCTCCGGCGGTGAGAACGTCTACCCGCCCGAGGTCGAGAACGTCCTCGCCGGCCACCCGACGGTCGAGGAGGTCATCGTCGTTCCCGTCGACGACGAGACCTGGGGCCAGGTCGGGAAGGCCGTCGTCCAGGGTGGGGACTCCCTGACCCTCGAGGAACTGCAGTCCTTCGCGGAGGGGAAGATGGCGGAGTTCAAGCTCCCGCGTCACCTCGCCTTCGTCGAGGAGATGCCCACCAGCGGCCCCTCGAAGATCGACCGCGGCGCCGTCGAAGACGGGTACGGCGAGTGAGTCAGGCGCCGTGGTGTCGGGTACAGAGGTAGAGCACGAACGACGAGAGCCAGTGTGCGCCGGCGTAGTCGTCGGTGAAGGCGCCGCGTAGTCCTCGTTCGGCGTGTTCGCGCGCACTCGCCGCCAGGGCCACGGCAGTCGGGTCTTCCGGCGTCGTCCCGGTCGGCCCCCCCAGCGCCGCGGCGGTCGACCCCTCCAGCCCCGCGGCACTTGGACCGTCGAGTGCCATCGCGAGGTCCGCGAGACACCACGCCCGCGAGAGATTCAGTCCGACAAAGTGCAGCGCGACCCCGTCCTCGTCGTCCTCGACCGCGACTGGCTCCGGCAGCGCCTCCCGGGGCCGTTCGGTCACGTCGGGAAGGAAGCTCTCGAACCATGACTCGAACTCCCCACCGTCGAGCACCCGGCACATCAGGCTCGCTTCCGTCAGCGCCGGCGAGACAAAGTCCCAACCCAGCGGCTCGTACTCCAGGGGGTAGCCGGCGTCCGTCGCGTAGAACCGCCGAACAGTCTCCCGGGTGGCTGCCGCCAGGTCGTCGTCGCCGACGCCCGCCGCGTAGTCCAACACCGCCCCGAGTGCGAACGCGGAGTTGTGGTGGGTGCCGACCCGGAACGGGCGCTCCTGGGTGAGAAACTCCGAGCGGGTGCGTTCGCGGATCCGCTCCTCCAGCGGCGCGAGGGTCGCCCGCCACTCGTCGGCCTGCGGGTCCTCCCAGGCGTCGAGTTCGGCGGCCAGGCGCAGGAACCACGCCCAGCCGTACGGGTTCTCGAAGGAGCCGCCCTCGAACTGTTCGAGCTCGGTGGCGACGTTCGCCCCGGTGACCCGGTCGCCGATGCTCCGGCGGACCGCGGCCTCGTCCGGGTGGCCGTCGAACAGCCGGAGCTGGCGGACCAGACACCAGTGGCTGTGGACCGCGGAGTGCCAGTCGTAAGACCCGTAGAAGACCGGGCTCCGCTCGGCGGGGCGAGGGTTGCCCTCAGGCGAGTCGACGGCTCGTGCGTGGTGGGGAAACTCGGTGTCGACCGACTCCAGCGGGTACTGCGCGAGCGTCTCGACCACCTCGGCCGTGAGCCAGTCGCCCCTCCCCGAGAGTAGCGTCTCCGTGCCGGTGACTTCGAGTGGATTCACAGACGTATCCGCGACCGCCCGGCATTTCAGTGCAGCGGTGGTGTGGCTGGCTGACTCACGGTGTCGAACACCCGGGAATAGTGACCAGATGAGCGAGTCTGCTGTCGAGAGCACGTCGAACAGCAAACCGCCCCCGGTGGCTCGCCGTCGTCGGACGCTTCGGGGCGTTGCTGCTGTTCTCAGTGCTCCCGGTCCCGAACCCTCTCGACGAAACACTGTCCCCTGGGGAGCCGACCGTTTTTACTCGCGCGTCCCCGAAGGGTGACTATGCGCCGGTCCCCGGTCCTCGAGACGCTTGCTGTCATGCTCGCGGTCTTCGTCATCCAGGTCGCACTCGGCGTGCTCGGACAGGCGGGCGCGCTCGCAGCGAGCGCGGCCACGGTCGTGGGCGAGCCGTGGACGCTCGTCACGAGTATCTACGCCCACGCGGGCCCGGGCCACCTGGTCGCCAACGCAGTCGCGCTGGCGGTCGTCGGCCCGCTGGTCGCCCGCCGGACGACCCGCGCTCGGTTTCACGCCTTCTTCCTCGCGACTGGCGTGCTGGCGGTGGTCGCCGAGCTCGCCGTCGGTGGCTTCTTCGGCGAGCCGCCAGTCGTCCTCGGGGCGAGCGGCGCGGTCTTCGCACTGGTCGGCTACATGCTCTCGGGCAACGTCTTCGCGAGCGCGGTGCTCGACTGGGTCGGGCTCTCCCGGCGGGCAAAACTAGTCGTCCTCGCCGTCGTCGTGGTCGGCCTGACGCTGGTTACGGGCTCCTCGCGGGCCGCCCTGGTCGCCCACGCCGCTGGCCTCGCAGTCGGGCTCGTCTCTGGGCGACTGAGCGTGCTGGACAGCCCCCGCGGGGCTGGCCGGGAATCACAGCAGGTCCGCGACCTCCAGCGGGACTGAGCCGCGGGTGTAGCCGGAAGCGCTGCCGTCGGGCCGGTACCGGTAGACGACGGTCGGCTCGTAGCCGACGGGCGGGTGCTCATCCGCCACGGCGTTCCACTCCTCGTCCCGGAAGGAGGTGCAGTCGACGAGCAGCGTCGCTCCCTCGTGGGCCCGGAGCTGGTCGCTGGTCTTGCCGTCGACGGTCTCCCGGAGGGCGGCGGCGGGTGTGCCCGCGCGACGGTCGCCGGGTGGCTGTGGCCGGGTCACCTCCACGAGCGTGTGGCCATCGACCCGGAAGTCCAGCGCGTGCCCGGAGTCGAGTTCGACCTCGGGCGCGAGGTCGTGGCCAGCATCCGAGAGGAGTTTTGCGGCGTCGAACTCGCCCATGGTCGCCCGCATGCGCGTGCAGTCGAACTGCTGGCTGGTGCCGAGCTTGGTCGCCATCGTGTACCGGTAGTCGTCGAGTAGCCCCGTTCCCAGCAGGTCGTCGTAGAAGCTCAACCCCTCGTCGCGGCCGGCGTCGGGGAAGCCGGCGGCGTCCTCGTCGAAGAACCGGCGGGTGCTCCCGCGGCCGTCCTTCGAGAAGAAGACGGGGAGGAAAAACCACGAGAGCGCCTCGTAGGCTGCGAGCCAGGGGTCCTCGAGTTCGAGCGTCGCGAGCAGTTCGCGCTGTGCCCACTCCGCGACGGCCTCGGGCGATTCCTCGAAACTGCACTTCTCGGTCTTCCAGAGGGTCTTTGGCGTCTCGGTGTTGCCGAGCCACCACGCGCCGTCGCCGTCCTCGGCCCAGGTAAAGAGTGCGAGGTCGCCGTTGTCCATCTCCAGCCGGCGGGCGTCGTGTCCAGCCGGGGGGGAAAACCACGGGCTAGCGAGGTCGGCCCCGAAGCGGCCGTCGAGCGGGGCGTAGAGCGCACTCTGGACGCGGTCGAGGTGCCAGCGGTCGGTCGCGTGCCGGAATCGGGTCGGACCTGCCACACCTGTTGTACGCGACCGGAACGTGAGAGGCTTGTGCTTGGCACGGGGTCGTACTCGGCGCGAGTCCACCGCAGTCTACCGTCGCCTGTCCCCACCGTTAGATTGATACTTACCAGCCGGCAACTGTGAGTGTGGTAACCAATGTCGATGGGCTCATATGACGAAGCGGAGCACGAGCGTCGGGAACGGAAAAACAGCGAAGTAGACGCGAATTTCGACGACGACCGCGCGGAACACGACGGCCAGGTGGAGTACGAAGGCGACGAGTCGGCCGAGGAGCTTCTCGACCAGTTCAAGCAGATTCAGTCCTGACCACGCGAGAGCAGTATCGCGAGGCCAGTGACCGCCGACACCGCCAGCACGTGCCCGACGACGGCCGCGAGCAGCACCGGCTGGCCGAGAAGAAACGGAACCAGCGCCAGCTGTGTGAGGCCAAAGCCCAGCGTCTCCAGGTCCGCACGGAGGAGCCGGCGGCGCGTCTCCCCGTCGAAGCGAAACCGGACCGACCGCCACAGCGCGACCACGCTGGCCCACCAGCCAGTCCCGATCCGGTAACAGACGTCCCACAGCACCAGCAGCGTGAGGTAGACCACCAGCACCGGCGGCTCCGGGCCGAACAGCGCCGCCACCAGCGGTTCGCCCCCGGTCTGTGGGTCGTAGACGAACAGGTGGGTCACCAGCGCGATGTAGGCGAGCACCGAGAGGACGACCTCGACGTTCGAGCCAAAGAGGAGCCGACGGTAGGCCTCGGAGACGTCGGCCTCGCGGGTCCGGCGGGCGATCCGCAGCATCTCCGCGCTGCCAAGCGTCGCGACGACGACCGCCACCGTCCCCGCAGCGGCGGCCGTCCAGAGCCCGTAGACCCACGCCAGAACGAGGATGGCTGCCTCGAAGACGGTAAACTGGATGGCGAGGGCCAGGCCCGGCGAGACGTTCACACCCGGCAGCGCGCCGATGATGCTCTCGTAGACCCAGGTTTCCCCGTACCGCGTCCCCGCGGGGGCGCCCCGTGTGGTCACGACGAGGCCCCCGCGCTCACCAGCGGCTGGTAGTCCTCGACAGCGAGGGCACGCTGGACTGCCTCGTCGTAGGGGGTCAGCTCGACGTCGACCAGGTCCGTGATGGCGTCGTCGCTGACCACCACGGGATTTTTCAGCCCGTCGATCAGTGGCCGGGCGACGTGGAAGTCCACGTCGGTCATCAGCCCGACCCAGTAGGAGGACAGCTGCGGGGTCAACACCGGAACCGAGAGGACGAGGGGTTCGCGCCGTCCCATGATGCGGGCAGTCGTCCGGAGGATCTCCTCGTAGGTGAGCACGTCCGGCCCGCCGACCTCGAAGGTCTCACCGGCGGTTTCCGGGACCGACAGGACGCCCACCAGGTAAGCGAGGACGTCGTCGACGGCGATGGGCTGGCACTCGTTGCGGACCCACCGTGGCGTGACCATCACCGGGAGCCGGCTGGCAAGCTGGCGGATCATGTCGAAGCTGGCCGACCCGTCGCCGATGACCACTGCCGCCCGTAGCGTCGTCAGGTCGTACTCGCCCGCGGCGAGGACGGCCTCGACCTCCCGCCGGGACTCCAGGTGGTGTGAGAGTTCCTCGCCCTCCTCGCCGAGCCCACCGAGGTAGACGACCCGTTCGACCCCGGCGGCGTCGGCCGCGTCCCGGAAGTTCGTGGCCGCACGCCGGTCGCGCTCGGCGAAGTCCTCGCCGGCCCGCATCGAGTGGATCAGGTAGTAGGCGGCCTCGACCCCCTCCAGACAGTCCTCGAAGCTTCCGGGGTCGAGGACGTCACCCTCGCAGACCGCCACCCCATTGGGGGCGTCGTACCCACCGGCATCCCGGACCAGCGCCCGCACGTCGTGGTCCGCGTCGACGAGCGCCGGCACCAGTCGCCCGCCGACGAAGCCCGTTGCCCCCGTGACCAGCACGCGCATACCCGGACTTGGTCGGGCCACTCTTAGCGGTTGCGACGGGTCCCGGTGCCGGAAACGCCTTGCCGCTGGCGCCCGGAGAACAGGTATGGCACGCCAGCCGTGTGACGGCTGTGGCAAGCAGGTCTCTATCGCCGGCGGCATCGCGAACCTCTGGACGCTGGAGGCCGACGAGACGGGCGGGATCCAGCTCGAACTCGCCGACGGGAGCGACCACTTTCTGTGCTACGAGTGCATGGAGCGGCTACCCGACGACCGCGAGCCGACCGCCGGGGATGTCGCCGACCTGCCCGACGCGGAGTGAGCGAGCGGGGGACTTATCTCCGGCCCGGTCCCCGAACGGTGTGTGGACCCTAGCCGTATCCACGAGGAGTTCCCGGCCCCCGAGTACCGCGGCAATCAGGAGGCGGCCCTCGACGAGATACGGGCTGCCTTCGAGGCCGGGAACGACGTGGTGCTGGTGCGCGCGCCCACGGGCAGTGGAAAGTCACTGCTGGCGCGGGCGGTGGCGGGCTGTGCCCGCCAGGCGAGCGCTGACGACCCCACGAAGCCTGTCGGGGCCTACTACACCACCCCACAGGTCTCCCAACTGGAGGACGTGGCTGCGGACTCGCTCCTCGAGGACCTGAGTGTCATCCGCGGGAAGAACAACTACGACTGCATCCTCCCCGGCGAGACGGACACCCCGGTCAACCAGGCACCCTGTGCCCGCGAGCGGGGCTTCGACTGCCAGGTGAAACACCGGTGTCCCTACTTCTCGGACCGGGCCATCGCCGCCAACCGTCCGGTCGCGGCGATGACGCTCGCCTACTTCATGCAGACTGCCGGCTCGGACGTGTTCGGCCAGCGTGACGTTGTCGTCATCGACGAGGCCCACGGCCTCGGGGACTGGGCGGAGATGTACGCCACTATCGACCTCGGGCCCGACACCGTCCCCGTCTGGTCGGGCGCAGACATCCCCGAAATCGAGGGCCTGGAGGACGCGGCGGCCTTCGCAGACTATCTTCAGACGCTGGCCGGCCGCCGCCTGGACCAGTTTCGCGGGCGCGTCGAACTCGACCCCGAGGAGGCCGCCGAGCGCGACCGGTTGCAGGAACTCCGCGGGGACCTCTCCTGGTTCGCCGAGGAGTACCGCAACCCCGAGAGCCCGACGACGTGGGTCGTCGACCAGCCCGACGGCGCCGGCACCCGCGTCACGGTCAAACCCCTGGCCCCGGAGCGCTATCTCACACACACGGTCTGGGACCGGGGGCAGAACTTCGCGCTGCTCTCGGCGACCATCCTCGACAAGGAGGCGTTCTGTGCCGGCGTCGGGCTGGACCCCGCAGACGTCGCGCTGGTAGACGTCCCCCACACCTTCCCTGTGGAGCACCGCCCGCTGTACGACGTCACCCGCGGGAAGATGACCTACGAACAGCGCGATGAGACACTGCCGGCCATCGCCCGGACGCTCGTGCGGGTCATGGCAGCCCACCCCGACGAGAAGGGGTTGGTCCACTGTCACTCCTACGCGATCCAGGAACAACTCGCCGACTTGCTCGCGGAGTCCGGCGTCGGCTCCCGCGTCCGGAGCCACGACACCGAGGACCGGGACGGTCAGCTCGCAGCATGGAAGCGGACCGAGGCGCCAGACGTGTTCCTCTCGGTGAAGATGGAGGAGGCGCTTGACCTGGAGGGGGAGCTGTGCCGGTGGCAGGTGCTCTGCAAGGCCCCCTACCCCAACACGCGGGACTCGCGGGTCGCCCAGCGGCTCGACGCGGGGCAGTGGGGCTGGTACTACCGGGCGGCGCTGCGGACGGTCATCCAGGCGTGTGGCCGGGTCGTCCGGGCGCCCGACGACTACGGCGCGACCTACCTCGCCGACTCGTCGCTGCTCGACCTCTTCGAGCGCGCCAGCGGGGACGTGCCCGCGTGGTTCGCCGAGCAGGTCGACCGCCTCGGCGAGCCGGACCTGCCCGAGTTCTCCCCGGAGAAGGCGCTCGGTGGAGCCACGAGCGGGCGGACCGGCGAACAGTCACGCGGACGGAGCCGTGGGCGCACCCGCAGTCGCGGCCGCTCGGGCTCGTCCGGCGACCACCCGCTCTCGGACGTCTGGGACTGATAGTGATTGCTGTGATTATTTTCGGCATCCTGTGAGAATATCGGTGTTTTGAGAGGCGACTCGGCCGATCTGTGACCGCCCGGCGGTAACGAGTCACAGCAATCACTATGAGACGGTGGGTCGTGTTTGCTTGAGAGTCCGGGGACGGGAAGCTTGAGAACAGCAAGAAAGCTCCGCGGGAGCGTGCGCCCGGGCTCAGGCAGTCTACGCTGGCGGGACTGAAAGGGGCCACCAGGGGCGTTCTTGCTGTATTGAGCAACAGTCTTCCGAGAGTGAACCGCGACCGTTCCAAGTCAGTGGTTGACGCCACCGGTCGTCGGTGTCACGGCGCGCGGCCCGCTCGGCGTCCCGGCGGTCTCTGCTCACGGCGCGAAGCGCCGGTCGCACGGTTCGAGGGACCTCCGGTTCCTCGCTACTCGTCTCCCGCTTGCCGTGTTCGGCCCGGACCAGCAGGGACAGGAGCAGCCCGCCGCCGATGGCGACGGCCAGGGCCAGTGCGACCAGGACGGCTGCAGCCATCTACCCGAGGAAGACGTCGACGATGTCGCTGCTCCCGGCGGTGTCGTCGCGGTACAGCTCCGAGTAGCCACACTGCGTGCAGGAGACGACTTTGAACGAGTTGGTCTGGATGTCGAACATCTTGCTGAGGCCACCGCCGGTCGTCGAGATGCTCCCAACCTCGGTGCCGGTGTGACCGCACTTCGGACAACCCCGCTGCTCGCGGGAGGTGGATGGAGGGCTCACAAACCGTTTTGCCGACGCCGGCCTAAAGAACGTGTCGCCGGGTGAACTACCCCATCCTGCTCGCGCCTCCCCTCCGTCGGCGCTCGCTGAGGAAGGGGGCTTAGCGCCTCAACTTAGCTAAAACACCGACGCGAGCCCGTAGACGATAGAGGAGCCCACCATCAGGATGACGAAGATGATGGCGAGGATCTGCTGTCGGTCCATATCTGACTTTTATCGGCTGGCGTGTTAGGCGTTTCGCGGCCCGACATGTGGGGCGTTTCGCGGCCAGACATGTGTGGCGTTTCGTGGGCTGACCCGTAGGGCGTCTCAGAGACCGGTGTGTGACGTCTCCCGGTGGCCTGGGGTTGCAGATTTGTGTCTCACTCGACCCGTGCGTCCACGACGACGTGACGGACGCCCTCGCTGTACCCCTTCACGTCCCTGACGTCGAGCACCTCGACAGACCGGCTCGCACGCTCGGCGGCGCCGCGGAGCCGGCCAACGGGTCGGTCCGGCACGAGCGCCTCGGGGGTGGCCTCGTGCATGTGGAGAGTGGCGCCAGGGCCGAGCGCCGGGAGGGCGGTGTCGAGGTACTCGTGGGCCTCGTAGTAGCCCATGACGATACGGTCGAACCCGCCATCGAGTGCTGGCACGACGTCCCGGCAGTCCCCGCGATAGACCTCGACCCGGTCGGCCACGTCGTTTCGCACTGCGTTCTCCAGCAAGTACTGGAAGGCAGCCGGGTTGCGCTCGACGGCGGTCACGCGCGCCCCGGCCCGGGCCATCGGGAGGGTAAAGTAGCCCACGCCAGCGAACATATCCAGCGCTCGCTCGCCGTGGCTCGCGGTTTCACCGCTTGCCCCGTCCGACGGCTCACCCTGCTCGCCGTCGCGGACGACCTCGCCCATCCGGGCGCGCTCGGCCTTGTTGCCCGGCGAGAACATCACTTCCGCCAGGTCCAGCGCGTACTCGGTGCCGTGCTCGCGGTGCACAGTACTGGTATCGCCCTCGCCGGCAACTACCGTGACCGACGGCTCGCGGTGCTCGCCGTCGATCCCGCCGCGGGCGAGCACGGTGTCGGCACCGCCGTGCATCGCCAGCAGCGCCTCGCCGACCTCCCCGGCCTCGGGGTCGGGCACGTCCTCGAGGTCGACGAGGACGACGCTGCCGACGACGGCCCACGAGCCCGGCGCCCGCTCGAGAGTCCCGTCGCTCCAGCCCCGCTCGCGGAGGTGGTCCTCGAGTGTTCGCAAGCGTGGTTCTCCGGCCTGGCGGGCCACCTCCAGCACCTCGGTTTCGGAGGGGGGCTCGGTGACCGGGATCGCGACGGTTTGGCCGCCGGCCTCGACAGTCGAGCGGCTGTCGTCGTAGACCCCCTCTGCCCGCAGCGAGCCGATGGCCGCCTGGGCACGAGGCTTCTCGACGACCGCTACGAAGTCCTCGCTCATCGTGCTTTCTTGGGTGGTCGGGTGGTTTATGTCTCCCGGGAGGGAAAACGAGGAGGCCCTCTGAGAGTGATTGTTGTCGTCTGTTCCCGGCGCTTGCCGACCCCGGGGCAGTCGCCGGGAAATCGGGACACCAATCACTATCACTCGGGCAGGGACTTTCCGCTTGCCCTGTCCGTCGTGACTGTCGTGGGAAAGTCGGCCTGGCGGGCTGTTGCGGCAACGGCGACGGGACGGACGAGGCGTTCTGTGGCCGCCTCCAGGGCGAGAACTACCCCACCACCGACGAGTAACTCACAGAGACCGACCTCGGAGACAGTGCGGACACCCACGACGGCCAGCTCGGCGACTGGCGCGACCGGAACCGCGTCTCGGTCGCTGTCGACGCCAGCGGGAACGGGGGGCATCTCGCGTTCGCTCCGGCAGCGCTCGTCGTCGACGCCTGGGCAGAGGTTCGGTAGTCGTGGACCGGTGAGCCAGGCGTACACAACGGCGAGGCCGAGGGCGTCCGGTTCACCCGGCCCCTCGACGATGCCGGCGTCGCACTGTCTCACTGCGCACCTCACCTCGCCTCGGGTATGAGGGGCAGAATTCACGTGGAGTGCGGAGCCGGAAGCCGGGGACACCGCCAGCGGAGCCCGCGGGGAGCACGCGCTCACAAGCCGGCGCGGGTAACGCCAGTATATTCATGACCGGCGACGGGCTATAATCGTTCGATGGACCGACCAGACAACCCCTTCACGGACCTGGAGCAGATGATCGAGCGGATGACCGAGCAGTTCGACGAGGCCGCCACCAACTGGGGCAAGGAAGTGGGGGACATGGCCAGCTCCCGGCCCGCGGTCGACGTCGTCGACGGCCCCGAGGAGGTGCTCGTCACGGTGAACGTGCCTGGATTCAGCCAGGCGGACATCGACCTCAGGGTGTCGGACCGGACGCTCCGTATCGAGGCACAGCGCAGCGAGGAGACCGAGACCGACCAGGGAGAATTCGTCCGCCAGGAACGCCAGCGTTCCTCGACGAGCCGGTCGGTGCGCCTCCCCGCCGACGTCGACGCTGGTGCGGCCTCCGCGACGCTTCAAAACGGCGTCCTGACCGTCACGCTCCCGAAAGAAGAGAGCGAGGACAGCCAGCAGATCGATATCGACTGACTCGGCGGCCGGTCACCGGGCCCCACCACTCCTGGCAGACCTGCGGCCTCGCAGTTATGTCCGAGAGAGCAGGTGTCTCGCGGGGAGTGGGACGGAACTGCGCCGCAGCTCGGTGTTGGGTTCCCAATACTCCACTCCCTGTTGCGCACACTGGAGCCTTCCGGCCGCGCGGTGTCGCTGTGAGCGACACAGACGGCCAGTGCTGGCCGAACGTGCAGTGAATTCTCTAGCACGTGCCGTGTGACCGAACAGCACACTTATTTCGGGCGGTTGCATCGGTTTGTCCACGATGCACGACTACGACCACCTCGACGTGACCGAGGGCAGCGACGTCCTCGAGATCGCTATGGACCGCCCCGACCGGCTCAACGCCGTCAACGCCGCCCTTCACGAGGAACTCTCCCAGGTGTTCCGCGACGCCTTCCACGCCGATGCACGCGTGGTCGTTCTCACTGGCAACGGCGAGGCGTTCTCCGCGGGCGGCGACGTGGGCTGGATGAGAGAGAGCATCGAAAACCCGGAGCGCTTCCGGGAGACGATGCGTGAGGGAGAGACCATCATCAAGGACATCACCGACCTGGAGAAGCCACTCATCGCGAGAGTGAACGGCGACGCCACCGGACTCGGCGCGACACTCGCACTCTTTGCCGACATCACTGTGATGGCCGAGGACGCCCGTCTCGGCGACCCACACGTGAGCGTGGGACTGGTCGCGGGCGACGGCGGCGCTGTCATCTGGCCGCTGCTGACGAGCATGCACACTGCCAAAGAGATGCTGATGACCGGCGACCTCGTCGACGCCGAGGAGGCCGAGGAGCTGGGGTTGGCAAACTACGCTGTCCCCGGCGACGAACTCGACGCGAAGGTCGACGAACTCGCCGAGAAACTCGCCGACGGTCCACAGGCTGCCATCCGCTACACCAAGAAGGCGCTGAACAGCTGGGTCGAACTCGGTAACGACCTCGCGCTCCAGCGGGGCCTCTCCCTGGAGGCCGTCTCCCAGCAACACCCCGACCACGACGAGGCCGTCGACGCCTTTCTCAACGAGCGCCGCCCGGACTTCCCCAGCGCCAGTGACGAAGATGACTGACCAGACCCCTGCTCGGCCGCTCCAGCCTGTGTAGCAGGATACAGAGCATATGTGGTGTGCCGATAATTATTTAGGCAAATTGTCTGTCACAGCCAGGGCTTATAATCTCACACGTAGAGAAAGCAGTTAGACCAGATTATCCTTCCTAATACTGCCGGCTGTACGTCTGTAAAGAATCTCGCCATACCGGGGTGGCAAATATCTTCACGAAGGGACAGCCGGCAGTATAATTCACCGACCTCAACTCCGTAGTACCAGACGTATGCTCCGTTCCCATCTTCGCTGGGAGACCCGAAGACCATCGTCTCCCCATGAGCCACGACGACCGACTCGTATTCGCGGTTTCGGCGCTTCCACATCCACCGGGCGAACTTGTCGAGACGGTACGCTCGCTGTCGGACAGGCGAGTGGGTATACCCTTTGGCGTGCTTCGGGTCTTTGCTCACGTTCAGCGCCCACTTGATACGGTCGTGCGTACGCAATTTCAGCAGTCTCGGGGAGAATCGACGTTTC
>CAZOWU010000049.1:0-11810 GCA_964583735.1 uncultured Halobacteriales archaeon
CGCTCGGAATCGCTCGGAATCGCTCGGAATCGCTCGGATCCGGTACTGTCGGTCAGTGGGACGGACAGCCACGGACGGCGGCCTGGCGGGCTACTCCTCGGTCGTGTCGATGCCCAGTGCCTCGTTCAGTCCACAGAAGCAGGTGGTCGCGTTGAACCCGAATCCGAGTGCCCCGACGCCGGCGAGGAGGCCGGTCTTCCGATTTCCCGACCGGAGCAGTCGGACCGTCAGCACGGTCAACACGACAGCGAGTACTGTGCGCACGAGTCGGTCGCGGCCTCCAACATTCTCCGAAGCCATACGCACAGGTCGGACTGCCACGACTTACCTGTTCTGGCACCTCCAGCGTCCGGCGACGCGGGGGAAGACGGTCGCTCCGTCACTTCGTGGGGTGACACCCGTCCCGATGTCATCTCACCTGGCAGGACGTCACGCGTCTGCGCCGAGCGTGTTTCGTCCGATGCGTTCCGTGCATCCGGTGGCTGTCGACGGAGGGCACGAACGTGCCGGCAGTGACCGTCCGCGGACCCAGGTTCCGTTACCCCGGCGCGCACAGTGGTTCGGACTGTCGGCTGGCCCCGCACGTTAGCGGTCACGAGTCCAGCGGGTCGTCAACCGCCTTCATCCCGCCGAGGTTCTCTATCTCCTCTGGTTTGATGAGAATCTGTCCTCCGGCACGATTCGGCTCGGCACCGTCGAGGGTCCCGGGATACGTGTCGAAGAACGGCTCCAGCCGGTAGCCGTCGAAAGGCAGGTCGTGCTGGCGGATGTGCTCCTGGAGATACCGGACGGCGGCCTGCTCGCCGACGAGGAAACCGTCGATGCCGTCCGTGCGGTAGTGGATGCCCGCCCAGTTGCGGCCCAGCGCCATGTTCGCGGCGAGCTTGTTGAGTTCGTCGTTGACCGTGACGGTGCTGTCGGCGGCGTCGTCGATTTCGTGCTGTGTGGCAGCGATGGTTCCGCCACTCCCACCCGATTCGCCGGCAACCGTCGAGAGCTTCGTCTGCTGGACGCCGGGAGCAGTTCCACCGTGTGCGAGGCTGGCGCTGGTTGTCTCGTCGCCCACGGGCACCACCAGCTCGTCGTTCGCGAACTCGTGGGTCCCGTCGAACATCGCTTTCAGGACGGTCACGGTCGCTCCGGCGACCCCGCTATGACCTGCCGGGAACGACGGGTGGGTCGGTGACCCTTCGGTGTAGGCCTGTGGGAGCAGCGAGGAGCCGTACGTCGATTCGGTTTGGGACAGCGCAGTCGAGTTCAGCACGTTCGACGGGATGTCGAACGACCGGCCACGGTTTCGCTGGGCGTGAATCCGTCCGCCGTACTCCTCGGGCCGGAGCCGCCGGTGGACCTTCCACTTGCGGTACCAGCAGACGTTCTGCCCCGTCATGAAGACGTTCACGACTACGTCGAGGATGTCGTGTGACCCGAAATCGAGGAACGGCTTGCCAGCGAGGATGCCGTCTGTTCCGTCGGTCGAACTCACGTCCGTCGTCTTCGTACCGTCGTTGTCGAAGTCCTTCGCCTGCTGGTACGGGACGTTCGGGTCCTTGGGGACGCCCATCCCCAGCAGGATCTCGGCGGCGTCGCGGATCGAGAGGTAGGGGACCTGCCGGCGGACCTTGTTGGCGAGGTCACGCCCCTTGATGATGTGCCGGCTGACCTGTGCGTCGGGGTCGTCCTCCTTCGCGACGAGGTTCGGCGGCGGATTGACGTCCTCGACCGGTACGCCGTTCTGGACGGCCAGCCAGTCGTCGAAGTCGGTCAGGTAGTCGGGTCCCTCCAGCGTGAGTGTCGTACCGCCGCTGTCGAAGTCCGCCGACGCGTTCGCTCCGGTCAACACCCGGATCCGCTGGCTCAGCGGGATCGCCCCGCGTGGAATGTCCTTCCAGAGAAACTGCGAGATGCGCGGGCCTTTCTGGGCACCAGGTATGATGCCGCGGAACAGGTTGCTTCTGGTCAAGCCGCCGCCCCTCGGGTCCGCGCTGCTACCAGGCCCTCTGTACCCCGAGAAACCGTCCAGTTTGGAAACGGCATCGCCGACCGTGCTGTCCGAGCCGTACTGACCGTATGGCACGTCCCGGGCCAGCGCCCGCCAGTACAGTTCCACCATCTCCGCGCCGGTCCGGTCGCTGGAAAACGACGGGTGCGGGCGGATCTGGAGCGTGTGCGGGTCCGCGCCCACCTTCTGGAAAGACTGTGAGGCGTGTGGCTGGACCAGCCGGCGCGGCCGCCCGTCTCCGTCTTCCCGCACGATGTCGTTGAATGCCTCGACGCTGCCGTCCTCGATGGCGTCGACGAGGCTCTCGTAGGCCTCGGCGGTCGGCACGCCGTCGTCGTCGTGTTCGAGTGCCTTTCCGAAGTTGGTGACCGGGCCGTCGTCGACGTTCTCGTCCGTCCGATACGTCGCCTGCAGTAGCTGCTGCCGTGCAGCGCGGTTCCGGCGGAGAAACGCTTCCTGTCGTCGTTGCTGTTGCTCGTCGGTCATGCGTATGGCTCGTTGTTCCGTGCCTGCTCGCCGTAGAATCCGATTGCGAACTCGTAGCTGTCCGTCTGAATACCGTTCCCGACCGCCCCCGGCACCTCGAAGTCGACGCGGAGGCCGTGTCGCGTGCCCGCCTCGAACGCCGCCGGAGTGACACCGTCGAGGATGACGTCGACGACCGGCACGGAGCCGTCGCCGTCGAGGGGAATGCCGGTCCCGACGCTCCCGATACCGACCAGCGAGGCCAGCGACGACGCGTACGCCTGCGTCCCCGCAGAAACCGCGTCGTCGCTCCCGATGGTTCCGTACGACACTGTCGTCTCCAGCAGTTCGTCAAGTTCGCCTTCCCTGCCGGCGGGAACGGACTCGCTCAGTGTGCCCTGCTCGGGCTCGGGTCGGCCGTTCTCGTCGTCGGCCTGCTCCGCACCCAGTAGCGACACGTACCCCGGATTCCCGTCGACCTGAAAGATGAATTCGACGTGGCCGTGGTCGCCTGGTTTGACGTCGGTCAACTCACAGACTGGCGCGTCGATGTCGTTCGTCGGGTTCGGATAGTCGCTGCTCGTCTCCACTCTCGTCTCGCGCTGTGTGACCGTCCGCCGCCAGGCTACCTTGAGGTCGAGCTCGCCGGCTGCGACGTTGTTGGCGCCGAACTCCTCGCTGTCGCTGAACAGCGCCGTCGTGCCCAGTCCGGCACCCACCGAGGCCGCCCCCACCGCGGCGAGTCCACCCAGCGCCTGGCGTCGCGATACCCTGAATTCCTTCACGGCAACCGGATAGGAATTTTCGGGTTTAACGGCTCCGACCGTTAAGTCATTCGCTGTGACACTAACCGGTCGTTTGGCGACACGGGTGCTGTGCTAATGGCCCATTGAGCCGGTGTGGCCGACGTTGAATCGGTAATTACGGGTGGCTTTGCGTCCCGAGGGCCCCGGGATGGAACGCTTCGACACGGTGGTCCCGGTACCGGGCGCTGCCGCGCCGATGACAGCCGTGCACCCAGCCCACCCCACTGCCCCGGCTCGCAAGCATGGACGCACCCGTCAGGTATTTCGGGTGACAGACCCGTATGTACGCTGTCCATGAGCCGATTCATGGCAGCACCATCCACACCATCACCGCCCCGTCAGGGGCAGATTCACCATGCAGGATTCAGCCAAGTACCTTATTCACGCGAACATCCGCGCGAGCGGGGTGGTCGAACGGAGTGACGTCGTCGGCGCGATTTTCGGGCAGACGGAGGGCCTGCTGGGGTCGGAACTCGACCTCAGGGACCTCCAGGAGTCCTCGAAAGTCGGCCGCATCGACGTCGATATCGACTCGGAGGGCGGACGCTCCTTCGGGACCGTCACGGTCGCCAGCGGCCTGGACAGGGTCGAAACAGCCGTTCTCTCCGCAGCCCTGGAGACCATCGAGCGGGTCGGCCCCTGCCGGGCCGAACTCCGGGTCAGCAACATCGAGGACGCCCGCGCCGCCAAGCGCCGGGAGCTGGTCGACCGCGCCGTCGAACTGCTCGCGGAGTTCGACGACCGACAGCTCACCAGCGAGGAGCTGCTCGCGGAAGTTCGCCAGCGCGCCGAGGTCGGCGACGTCACCGACTACGAGGGACTCCCGGCGGGGCCCCGTGTGGCCGACAGTGACGCGGTCATCGTCGTCGAGGGACGGGCCGACGTGCGCCAGCTGCTGGGATACGGGATCAAAAACGCCGTTGCCGTCGAGGGGACGAACGTCCCCGACGCAGTCGCCGACCTGAGCGCCGGCCGGACAGTGACGGCCTTCCTCGACGGCGACCGCGGCGGGGACCTGATCCTCCGAGAACTGGCCCAGGTCGGCGACGTCGACCACGTCGCCATCGCGCCGACCGGCGAATCCGTCGAAGACCTCTCCCGGGAGGCCGTTCTGGATGCGCTCCGCGAGAAGGTCCCACACGAGGAGTTCGAGCGGGAGACGCTGTCGGAAGACGACGGCTCCACCCCGGAGGTCGACGCTGACGGCGGCAGTACTGTGGCTGCGCCCGCGCGTGACCCGTCCGACCCGGCAGACACCGAACCAGAGGACCAGCCCGGAGCCAGGTCGCCGACGGAATCGGCGGCCGGCACAGAGCCCGGCCGGACTGACGGCCAGGCCCAGGCAACCGACCGCGGAACCGACGGGGCAGACGGGACTCGTGGGACCGACAGTCACAGCGAGGAGCCGACGGCTGACGAGAATGGCGCGAATAGCGCGGGAGCACCCACCGGCGAATCGAGCGCCGCCGCCTCGGCCTCGGAGTCGGCAGGCGAGGCGGACACAGACGCGTCGGCCGGGTCGGCGTCGACCGGGGACAGCGGCATCGACCCGGAGACGCTTCCCGGGCACGTGAGAACAGTTATCGCCGGGAACACGGGCCAGGCCCGGCTGCTCGATGCCGAATTCGGGACGCTCGCCGAGGTCGACGCCGACGAGCTCTTCGACGCCGTTGCCGACGCGGAGGAGGTGCCCGTGGCGGTCGTCGTCGACGGGTCGCTCAGCCAGCGCGTCCTCGACGTCGCGGCACAGCGCGGCGTCGGGCAGGTGGTCGCGGCGAGCGCCGACTCCTTCGTCAAACAGCCCACGGGTGTCCGGGTCCGCACCGCCGCGGACTTCGAGGCGATAACCTGACTGCGGGACCGGACCGGGGCGAACCGACCGGTGTCGCGCCGCCGCTGTGGCCTCATAGTGATTGTTGGACCGATTGACCGGCGATTGCCCGCATCGGGGTCGGCAAGCGCCGGGAACAGACTCGCAGTAATCACTATCAGAGGTTACGGACCATGGCGACCCCGTCCTCCGTCTCGAAGAAGTCGGGGAGCCGCTCGACGACCTCGAAGTCCCGTGACCGGTAGAACCGTCTCGCGCGGTTGTCGCCGGCGCGCGCGGTCACTCGCAGGCTGTCGGGGCCGCCAGCACGCCGGCGTAGAGTCGCGACGACCGACTCGAGCAGGGCTGTCCCGACTCCTTCACCTTGCCGGGCGGGCGCGACCGCGAGTTCCGGGAGGTAGGCGACCTGACCGGTGACGAGGACCGTGTAGCCAACAGGACCGCCGTCGTCGGCGACGAACAGCCCGGGCGGGCCGTCGCCGGCCGCGGCACGGAGCAGGTCGGGTGCGGGCTCGGCGAGTGCGGCGGTCTGGATCCGGCGGAGGTGAGGCAGGTCGGGACGCTCGCCGGGGCGGACACGGGGGGTCGACCCGGCGCCGGACCCGGAGTCGGCGGTCATAGTGCGGTCAGACCCACAGCGACGGCCAGCCCAACGCCGACCAGGGCGGCGGCCAGCGTCGCGAGCAGGTTCACCCCCTGGTTGCCCAGCAGCCACCCCTCCAGTGTCGCACCCAGGAGGCTGTCGACAGTCATCCCGGCCGCGCCGGCGGTCGCGACGACGGCCGCCCCGGGAAGCCCGAGTTCGGAGAACCCGACGAACCCGATGGCGGCGACCAGGAGCGTCCCGCCCAGGCCGGCGAGTTCACCCTGCCAGGTGACCGCGCCGTCGGTCCCGGGCTCGACCACCTCGAAGGAGGTGATCAGCCGCGGGTTGTCGTACAGCCCACCGACCTCGCTGGAGAGGGTGTCGGCCAGGGCGGCGGCCAGCGAGCCGGCGAAGGCAAACAGAAAGACCCGGGGAGACATCGAGAGCCAGGGGCTTGCGGCGGCAGCGAGCACCGCGACCAGCGCGACCAGCGAGTTCGCGAGGACGTTGCCCGTCCCGCGTGCGCCCTCGTTGGCCTCGGCGATGCCGCGCTGCTGTTTGACCTCGTAGCCGTACTTCGTCGAGAGGCCGCCGATCCCGAAGAAGGCCACGAGCATGGCGAACCAGCCGTAGTCGCCGAGCACGATGGTCAGCAGACTCAGGAGGACACCGGTGAGCATCCCCGGGAGTGAGGCGAACTGGAGGAAATACGAGAGCATCCCGAGGACAGCGGTGACCCCGAGGGCAACGGCGATCCGGGTCGGGGTGACCGACACTGGAAGGGCGGCAAACAGCCACAGCAGCAGGCCGACAGAGACCATCACGAGCGGGTCGTCACGCCGGAACAGTGCCTCGCGGACCAGTGCGGCGAGCAGGGCACCGCTGGCAGCCAGAAAGAACACCATCGGCCAGGAGAGAGACAGGTCGGCGAGTCGGGCAGCGGCGAGCTGGCTACCGGCGGCGGCGAGAAACCCAGCGACGACGAAGCCGCTGGTGGCCACCAGGGGTTCGTCGCGGTAGCGAGCGACCAGGTGGCCACCGAGGTTGCCGACCGCCAGCAGCAAGACAGTCCCGACATAGACCGTGACCGGCATCCCGAACTCGACAGCGAGGATTGCGAGGCCGGCCGCCGAGAGCGTGAAGCCGGCCAGCCCGTAGAGCTTGCCGTCCCGGCGGTCACCGGGGCGGGCGAACAGCTCGAACAACCGGGTTTCGGAGCCGACGGTGAGCGCGACGGCCGCCACGAGCAGGAAGGGGAGGATGGCAGTGAAAGTGGCGAAGGCAGGCTCCTCGAGCCGTCTGACCCAGGGGACGACCAGCGAGAGCCCGCCGACCAGCGCGAAGGCGGCTGCACGCCGGACTGTCGATGTCACGACCGGCGGTACTGCCGAGCCGCACTTACCGCTTCCGAACCGGCTCCAGACTCCTCCTCGACTCGGACCCCGTGCCCGGTGGATTTACCCCACCACGGGGTCAAGCCCGGCCGTGGGCATCTACGATGCGTACCTCGCTGCCCGCCTCCGGCGCAGCGACGCCACCCTCCCCGAGACTGTCGCCGTGGTTCTCACCGAGCGGGACCTGCTCAACGGCGGGTACGCGACCCTGAAGGACCTGCTTGGCTGGGCCGTCGAGTTCGGCGCCGAGCGTGTGGTCGTCTACGTCAGTGTCCTCGACGAGGAGGCTATCCCGCGGCTCCGTGAGGGGCTCGGGCGGGTCGAAACACCGCGGCCGATGGCCGTCCGGGGTCCGGAGGACGACGAGCGCGCCGACGCGCCTATCCAGGTGAGTATCGGGCTGGGCGGCAAACACGAGTTCGCGACTGCGGTGCGACAGCTCGCGGAGGCCGTCGACGCCAACGACCTCAATCCCGAGGATATCGAGGAGGCGGACATCGAGGAGCACCTCGTCTTCCCGGTCGCCCCCGACCTGGTGGTGAAGACCGGCGACGAGCGACTCTCCGATTTCATGATCTGGCAGTCGGCCTACTCCGAACTCTACTTTACGGACGTGAACTGGCAGAACGTCCGTCGTCGGGACTACCTGCGTGCGTTGCGGGATTACCAGGACCGTCAGCGGAGGTTTGGTCGGTGAGCAGGGCGAACCGACCAAACGCCGGAAGCGTTATCTCGGTTGGTGTGACACGTTACCACATGTACCGTGTGCTAATGCCAATAGACAGTAGCGAGTCCCGGGGGGCCGCACAGGCCAGAGCAGTCGAGGCACTGCCGAACGCCAGCGAGGAGGTGGTAGTGACGCTGCTGTACGCGTTCGGCGACGACGGCCGAGAGCAAGAGACCGCACCGCGGCAGATCCCGGGTGGAAGCGTCGTCTACGACCGGCTGCAGGATGCGGGAATCGCCGTCGAGCAGGTTTCGCGGGTCGGCGACCCGGCGGCGGCGATCCTTGAGGTGGCAGCGGAGATTGACGCTGACCACATCCTGCTCGGTGGTCGCAAGCGGTCGCCAGCCAAGTCGCTGCTCTTCGGCAGCGTCACGCAGGCGGTGTTGCTCGACGCCGACCGGCCGGTGTCGGTCACCGGCGGCGAGAAGTGAGCCGGCGTGGTCCCGATCAGTCCGCCGGCTGGTCGGCCTCGACCTCTTCGGCGGTCTCGCGCTCGCCGCTGGGCAACGCACCGCGGAACCGCCGGAGCACCCGCCTTGCGCGCGGGGCGTCGGCGTCGCCGCCGAGAGCGTGGACGAGCGACAGCGCGCGCCGGGCCCGGGTGCGCCGCCAGGAGGCTTCCCGGTGCTGGTAGGTCCGGATCCCCCGCAGGAAGTCGATCTTCCGGAACTCCGGCCAGTAGGGGGCACAGAAGTAGACGGCGGCCTCGTTGCCGTTGGCCTGCCAGGGGAGGAAATTCGAGGTGCG
The DNA here is from genome assembly GCA_964583735.1 of uncultured Halobacteriales archaeon. Taxonomy (GTDB): domain Archaea; phylum Halobacteriota; class Halobacteria; order Halobacteriales; family Haloarculaceae; genus Salinirussus. Next base: position 8,559 of record CAZOWU010000049.1, read on the forward strand.
CTCGTCGCCCCCGGTGCGGACGATGAGGTCGACGTCCCGGGTGGGCCCCTCCGGCAGCGCTGCCTCGACGGCGTCGGCGTCGACCCGGGCAGGGTCCCGTTCGCCGGCAGCCACTTCGCGGGCGATGTCGCGGGCGGCACCGAGCAGCTCCGCACGGCCGCCGTAGGCCAGCGCGACGTTCAGATGCAGCCGGTCGTAGCCGGCGGTCCGGCGCTCGGCGTAGTCGACGGCCGCACGCACCCGCTCGGGGAGCCGGTCGCGGTCGCCGATGGCGCGGATCCGCACCTCTGCCTCGTGAATACGGTCGGCGTCGGCGAACTCCCGGAGCTTCTCGGTGATCAGGTCGAAGAGGTGTTCGCGCTCCTCGGCGGGCCGCTCGAAGTTCTCCGTGGAGAAGGCGTAGAGGGTGACCTCGCGGACCCCGAGTTCGTCACACCAGTCGAGCAACTGTTCGGTAGTCTGTGCACCCGCGCGATGGCCGTCGGCGGCGTCCCCGCCCTGTCTGTCGGCGTACCGACGGTTGCCGTCCTGAATGACTGCCACGTGGGAGGGCGTCTCGGAGAGTTCGGCCTGGAGGAGTCGCTCGTAGGCCGCATCCGCGAGTCGTCGCAGACGCCTTTTCATCTGTCGGATAAACATGATGACCCGGTATGAGTCTTGTGTTGTCTGTTGTCCCGTCACCTTTTCATCCGCCGCCTACGGCCCCGCCGGTGCAGTGGCGAGCGCCACGGCGGCTACAGGTTCACCGGGACCGACGACGCGGACGAGTGGGTGTCCATCCATACGGAGGCGGCCAGGGGTCCGGACCCGTGGGAGTGAGCCGAGGCCGAATCCGGCACCGAGGGCCTCGGAGTCACGACCCGCGCGCGACGGTGCCCGTGACTGAGACCCGGTAGCAGATGGCTACCGCCGACAGAGCCGACGGGTCCGAGCCACTCCCGGCGACAGTACGTTCGTCACAGCCCACCGGTCCGAGCGGCAACTGTCACCCGGCAACCGTGAGGTGTAAGCCCTGTGGCACAAAAGAGGAGACATGACCGACGCGGGCGCCGGACGGCGGGATACGGACCTGGTCCAGCGGGCCTGGCAACTGCTCCAGCCCGGGGAGATCGCCCTCCACGGGCTCATCGTCCACACGGAGTTCGACGGGAGCCAGGAGACGCAGATGCACCAGGCGACGCTGGAGGTCGGCGAGATCGTCGCCGAAGCCGCGGGCCACGACCCCACCGACACGTACGTCGCGTCGGGCAACGACGACCCCGACTTTTCCTCGAATCAACACCAGGGGCTGACACTCGACGGCGAGGAGTTCGTCTGGGAGTGCCAGCAACTGCTCCGGGACGGCGCGTTCGACATCGTCTTCTATTACGAGGCAAGCGCGGACCACGGAGCGGTCCAGCGGGCGGCCCGCGAGGCCGGCTACGAGGTGACCGGTGTCCGCGGCGACGCCGACAGCCCGGGCGAGGGGCTGGAGTGACAGGCGCGAGTCGCACCGCGCCGGAGAGCGGACAGGACCGAGCGGGGACGAACGGCTTAACCCCGGCGAGCCCCGAAACCCCGGAGATGATACCGCTGCTCCACGACTTCGTCGGCGAGCGTGTGCTCGTGTTCGGGGGCGGGCCGGTCGGCGCGCGGAAGGCCCGCCGGTTCGCCCGGGAAGCCGAGGTCGTGGTCCTCGCACCCGACTTTCCGGGCGAGTTCAGAGACGTGGCGTTGGTCCGGGCCGCGCCCGCTCCGGACGATGTGGGGGTGTGGCTCGACCGGGTGGCGCCAGCACTGGTCGTCGCCGCTACCGACGACGCTGCGGTGAACGACGCCGTCGAACGCACGGCCAGTGAGCGAGGGGTTCTCGTGAACCGGGCCGACCAGTCTCGCGCCGACCACTCCGGGGCGGAGCGGACCGGGAACGGCGAGGTGACCGACGCCGCCAGGGTAGTCGTCCCGGCGACAGTCCGGGACGGGCCCGTCGTAGCGAGCGTCGGGACCGGCGGTCGTGCGCCGGCCCTGTCGCGACAGCTCAGACGGGAGGTCGGGGAGGTCCTCGCAGGGGCGGGCGAACTGGCGGAGGTGACCGCCGAACTGCGCGGGGAGTTGCGGGACAGGCCGCCGGAGGAGCGCCGGGATGCGGTCCGGGCGGTCGTCGAGAGCGACGCCGTTTGGAAGGCTTTAGATACCCCCGACGACAACCTTCAGGAGACAGCAAAAGCCGTGATCTCAGACGTGACGGGTGACCCAGTATGACGTCGACGGGCACCATCGCCGGCGCGAGCATCTCCCACACGCGGGCAGCGGTCGACCAGCTCGAGGCGGCCGCGGCCCCCAGCCAGCGCGAGGCCGTACTCGACCTCCTCGACGCCGGCGCCGAGGAGGCGTTCGTCCTCCAGACGTGCAACCGCGTCGAGGGGTACGTCGTCGCCGACACCGCCGAGGCCGGACAGGCCGCGCTCGACGGCCTGGTCGAGGACGCTCCCGGGGAACTCGTCGTCCGGATGGACCACACGGAGAGTATCCGCCACCTGCTTCGGGTGGCTGCCGGGCTGGAGTCGCTCGTGGTCGGGGAAGACCAGATCCTCGGCCAGGTCCGCGACGCCTACGAGGACGCACGCGGCGTCGGCGGCATCGACAGTATTCTCGAGGACGGCGTCACAAAGGCGGTCCGCGTCGGCGAGCGCGCTCGCACGGAGACGGCGATCAACGAGGGCGCAGTCTCGCTGGCCAGCGCGGCTGCCCGGCTCGCCGCGGAGGACGTCGACCTCGAGACGGCGACCGGCCTCGTCGTGGGCGCAGGCGAGATGGGGACGCTCGCAGCAAAGACGCTGGCCGAGCGGGTCGACGACCTGGTCGTCGCAAACCGGACTGTCCCGCACGCCGAACACGTGGCCGAGCAGGTGGCCAAGACCGACGCCGGGGCGGTCGGGCTCGACGACCTGCCGACGGCAGTTTCCCGGGCAGACCTGGTTGTTACGGCCACCGGTAGCGAGGTCGCGGTTCTGGACCGGGAAACGCTGGCCGGGGCGGGCGAGACGTTCGTCGTCGACCTCGGCCAGCCCCGGGACGTGCCGCCGGCGGCCGCCGCGGTGCCGGGTGCAACGGTGAAGGACCTGGACGCCCTGGAGGCAGTCACCGAGCGGACCCGCAAACAGCGCCAGCAGGCCGCCGCACACGTCGAGGCGATCATCGACGAGGAGTTCGACCGCCTGCTCGCCGGCTACAAGCGCAAGCGCGCCGACCGGGTCATCTCCGCGATGTACG
>CAZOWU010000050.1:0-2716 GCA_964583735.1 uncultured Halobacteriales archaeon
TCGCCGGGACATCGGGACAACAGTCACTATGAGTGCGGGGCAGTCAGGTCGGCCGGAGCCGGTCGGACCAGCCAGGCAGGGTCCGAGCCCCAAACAACTCTCAGTCCGCGGGCTGTCCCTCGCGCACGTCCTCCATCGTCCAGATGGTGACCTTGGCCTCCACGAGGTCGCGTGCCTCGACGTCCTCGCCCTCCTCGTGAGCCTGGAGGGTTTCCCGGCCGGCCGCGAGCATCTCCTCTTCGACGGCCTCCTGGTCCTGCCGGTCCCGGACCTCGTTAGTCAGCGCCTCGAAATCCTCCCGGAGGTCGAAGTCCGCACAGGCAGCGTTGCACTTCCCGATGGGGTTCAGTCCCACCTCCAGCGCCAGGTTCCGAACCGTCCCCCAGTCCGACTCACAGAAGTACAGCGACACCTCGCCGACCACGTCCCGCCAAGAGATCCGCCCGCTGCGGTCCATGGCCTCGATGGCCCGGGGTGGGAGGTCGAGCCGGTGGTTCGTCTCCGGGTTCCGGCAGAGACAGCAGGGGCGCTCGCGCTTCCCGGTGTACATATCTCCAACTGGGCGCGGCCCCTGTTGAGTGTGGCGGTTCAGCTGACTGTCGCCAGGAACAGAAGCAGGAGGCCGACGACCAGCACGCCCAGTACGATGAAGGTCGCCTGGCCGATGTTGGCCTGGAGTTCGGGTTCGCGGTCCGCGTCGCCGTTGGCGCGGGGTTCGCGGAGGACCCACGGCACGACCCGGGTGAGCGCTGGCACAGGGTTGCGGGCAGCCCGGACGCCGCTCCGGGCCACTGCGACAGTCACGCGGTCGACCGTGGCGTAGAGTTCGGTCACACCCACGACGACCGCCCGGCTCCCGTAGAACACCACGCGGTTGTAGACGGCATCGATATCCGGAACCCGACCCACCCGGGAGAGTGGGGCACGAAGCAGGACGAACCCGACCAGCCCGAGCGCCGCCAGCCCGACACCCTCGACGAGGTGGTCGACAGTGAAGACGGTGTACTTGCTCGATTCGCCACCCGGTAGCGCGGCGTACGCACCGGTCTCGGCGCCCGGTAGTATCGCGAACAGTGCATCCGGAGCGAGCCCGTAGACCACACACAGCACCGCTACCGAGCCCATCGCGACCTTCTGGGGGACGTTGAGGCCCCGCCCCGCGACGGGTTGCTGGGCCTCGCCGTGGAAGAACGCGTAGTAGCCGAACTTGATGAACGAGAGGAAGGTGCCGACCCCGCCCAGAAGCAGGATGTACCAGAGTGCGTCGAGGTGTTGCTTGTGGGCCGCCCCGACCACCATGCCCTTGCTGACGAAGCCGTTGAAGCCGGGGAAGCCCGCGATGGAGAGTGCGGCGACCCCAAATATCACGCCGGTCAGCGGCATCTCCCGCCAGAGCCCGCCCAGCTTCTGGAGATTCTCCGTGCCGGTCCGGTAGATGATCGCGCCGGCACACATGAACAGCAAGCTCTTGTAGAGGATGTGGTTGAAGACGTGGCCAAACGCCCCGGAGAAGGCGAGCGCGGAGCCGATCCCGACGCCGGCGACCATGTAGCCGACCTGGGACTGGATGTGATAGGAGAGCAGCCGGCGCATGTCGTTTTGCAGCAGCGCCGTGAACGCGCCGAAGACAGCCATCGCGCCGCCCATGTAGGCCAGCCAGAGGTGGCCGTCGGGGAACGCCCGCCCCAGCCCGTAGACGCCCGTCTTCGTGGTGTAGACACAGAGAAAGACGCTGGCGGCGATGTGTGGCCGGGGGTAGGTGTCGGGCAGCCAGACGTGCAGCCCGACGTAGCCGACGTTGACCCCGAAGCCCAGCGCGTACAGCGCAGCAGGGACACCGGGTGCGATCCCCTCGGCGGCGCCGAACAGGAACGAGCCGACCTCGACGTAGTGCCAGACGATCCCCGCGAGGATCAGGCTCCCGCCCAGCCCGTGCCAGAGGGCGTACCGGAAGCCAGCCCGGACCGCCTCCCCGCGGTAGTGCCAGACCAGCAGTGTCGAGGCGGCGGCCATCAGCTCCACGAAGAAGACGAAGGTGAGCCAGTCGCCCGCGAACACGGCCATGAGACTGGTCCCGACGTAGCCAAGCGCGAACGCCGTCTGGGTGGTCGCGGCCTCCGTCGCGTAGGCGTACACCACCGCAGCAGTCCCGATGAAGGCGAAGATGAGCCCCATCAACAGCGAGAGGTCGTCCACGTTCAGGAGGACGGCCCTGAAGCCGAGGAACGGGACCTCGAGATACGTCCCTGCCGGGAGCAGGGACACCCAGACGAGTACTCCCCCAGTCGCGAGTGCGCCGAGTGCGTGCCCGACCCGCCGGGAGAGCAGCGGCAGAACGAACGCCGCCGCGAGAACGACCAGCCCCGGCGGGAGCGTGGTGAGCGTGCTCACAGCACCACCCCCAGGTCGGTGGCGACTCGCTGGACGATCCGGAGGAACAGGGCCGTCGCGGGCACGACCCCGAGCGCGACCGCGCCGGCGGCGGCCGCGAGGATCGGCCCGAGCATGAACCAGGTGGATTCGCCACCCGTCCAGCCCCGGTCCTCCCAGCCACCGGCGGGCGGCCCGCCGTGGTGCCCGTCGTGGTCAGTGTGGTCGTCGTGACTGCCGTGGTCAGTGTGGTCGTCCTGGCCGTTCCCGGCTCCGCTGCTGTCCGCCACAGTGGTACCGGCCGCGTCGGTGGTGCCGGCCGCGTCGGTGGTGCCGGCCGCGTCGG
>CAZOWU010000050.1:2816-11482 GCA_964583735.1 uncultured Halobacteriales archaeon
GTGGTACCGGCCGCGTCGGTGGTGCCGGCCGCGTCGGTGGTGCCGGCCGCGTCGGGGTCGACGTCACCGACGCCGTCTGCCCGGACCGCCTCGTCGTTGGCCGCCGCGCTGGTGCCGGCCAGGCGGCCGCCGAACCGGCCCGCGAGCAGCGGTTTCTCGTCGTGGTCCTCGGGTGTCTCGAAGAAGGCCTGGTAGACGATCGGCCAGAAGTACGCGATGTTGAGCAGTCCCGAAAGGATCAGCGCCCCGGCGAAGACGGCCTGTCCGGCGGAGACGCTCCCGATCAGCAGGTACCACTTGCTGACGAAGCCAGCCACGAGCGGGATACCAGCCATGCCGGCGCTGGCGACGGCGAAGGCCGCCATCGTCAGGGGCATCCGGCGGCCAATACCAGTCATCTCCGAGATCAGGTCGGTGTGGGTTTCGACGTGAATGGCCCCGGCACAGAAAAAGAGGGTGAGCTTCATGAACGCGTGCGCCGGGATGTGCAGCAGACCACCGACGATAGCCTCACCGGAGAGCACGGCGAGTCCGAGCACGATGTAGGACAGCTGGCTGATCGTCGAGTACGCCAGCCGGCGTTTGAGGTTGTCCTTCCGGAGCGCGACCACACTCGCCACCGTCAGCGTGACCACCGCCACCGCCGCCAGCGGGAGGCCCACCCCCAGGTCGCCGACGGTCTCGGGGCCGAACACGTCGAGCGTCACGCGGGCGATCCCGAAGACACCGCTTTTGACGACCGCCACGGCGTGTAACAGTCCGGAGACGGGCGTCGGCGCGACCATGGCGTCGGGCAGCCAGGAGTGGACCGGCATGAGCGCGGCCTTGACGCCGAACCCGCCGGCGAGCAGCGCGAAGGCGAGCCGGGCGAAGACCGGGTCAGAGCCTGCCAGTTCGGGGATCCCGCCGGACACGAAGGTCGTAGTGCCGGTCAGCCAGAAGACGAGGACGGTCCCCGCGAGTACTGCCACCCCGCCGAGGAAGGTGTACGCGAGATACTTCCGGCCGGCAGCCCGTGCCTCGGGGGACTCGTCGTGGGCGACCAGGGGATAGGTCGCGACCGTCAGCAGTTCGTAGAAGATGAACAGCGTGACCAGGTTGCCCGCGAAGGCGACGCCGATGGCGGTGCTGAGGCTGGCGGCGAAGGCCGCGAAGTACCTGGACTGGTCGTGTTCCGAGAGCCCGCGCATGTAGCCGATGCTGTAGAGGCTGGTGATCACCCACAGCCCGCTTGCGAGCAGGCCAAAGAGGATCCCCAGCGCGTCCGCCCGGAGGACCAGGTCGATGCCGGCGACGAAGGTCCCCAGGTCGGTCACGAACACGTCCCCGGCCAGCACGCCGGGGACCATGCTGCCGACGAGCCCGACTTTCAGCAGGGCCGCGAGCATCGTCCACCCCTCCCGGAGGTTCGGCCGACGGGCCGACCCCAGAATGAGTGGGACAGCGACCGCCGAGACCAGCACCGCGGCCAGCGGCCGCAGCGAGGCGACCTCGCTCACGCGCCGAACACCTCCGCGAGCGTCGGTTCGAGCACCGTCTGGAAGGCGCCGCCAGCGAAGCCAAGCGCGACGGCAGCCACGGCCGCGAGCACCACGACCGCGACCATACCCGGCGAGACCACGGGCCCGCCGTCGGTCGAGACGGCGGACAGCCCCGGCGAGCCGGCCGGGTCAGTGCCGGTCGACGGGTCCGTCTCGGCGGCGGGCTCCGCGAAATACATCCGCTCGATGACGCGGGCGACGTAGGCAAGCGTCAGTACGGTGCTGACGAGGATGACCACCGCGAGCGGCCACAACCCCTCCTCGACGGCCCCGACGGCGACGTACCACTTGCCGACGAAGCCGACGCTCGGCGGGACACCCACGAGCGACAGGCCGAGGACGCCCGTGGCGGCGGCTGCGACCGGCGCCCGCCCGACAAGGCCCGCGTAGTCGTCGACGGTCCGACCGCCGGTCCGCACGGCAACGACCCCGGCGGCCGCGAACAGCCCACCCTTGATTACCGCGTGTCCGACGAGGTGGATGAGTCCGCCGGTGGTGGCGGTGCTCGAGACCATCGCGAATGCGGCGATGATCATCCCGAACTGCGAGACCGATGAGTACGCCAGCATCCGCTTGATGTCGGCCTGCATCACCGCGAGGGCGCTTCCGGCGACGATGCTGACTGCGGCGGCGTAGACGACCGCGTCACGGGCCGCCGGCACCGCAGCGAAGAAGTCGACGGTGAAGACGCTCAACAGAATCCGGGCCAGGGCATACGCCGACACCGTCGAGACCAGCGCAGCGATGAGCGTGCTGACGCTGTCGGGCGAACTCGCGTAGGCCCCGGGCTGCCAGGAGTGGACTGGGAATAGCGCTACCTTCACCAGCAATCCCACGACAAGCAGCGCGAAGGCCGCGAGCACCAGCCGCGAGCCGTAACCTGCCTCGGGCAGGCGCGCGGCCAGGTCGGCCATGTTCAGCGTCCCCGTAGCAATAAAGGCGTAGCCGGCCCCGAGCAGGAACAGCGAGGCGCCGACGGTTCCCACGATCAGGTACTTCAGCCCCGCGACAGCGCTGCGCGCGGAGTCGCCGCTCGCGACCAGCGCGTACGCTGCGAGTCCCGTCACCTCCAGGAAGACGTACATGTTGAAGATGTCGCCAGTCAGGGTGACCCCTGCCAGGCCTGCGACGAGCAGCAGATAGACCGTAAAGAAGGCATTGCCCCGCGGCCCAGCCTGGCGGGCGTAGGCCAGCACCGCCAGCGCGACGGCCGCGACGAGCAACACCACCGGCGCCGAGAGCCCGTCGGCCACGAGTTCGATCCCCGCTGGCGGCGCGAAGCCGGCGAGCTCGTAGCTCAGGCGGCCCCCCTGCAGGACCGCCGCCAGGATGACACCCGCAAGCAGAAGTTCGACCAGACAGGTTGCGACGGCCACCAGCCACCCCGAGCGGTCCCAGCGGGTGCCGGCCGCGAGCGAGACCGCTGCTCCCAGGATAGGCGCGACCACCGCGAGGACGATAGCGTCAGTCATCGCCCTCAGTCTCGAGTTCCGCGATGAGGTCCTCCCTGAGCGTGCCGTACTCGCTGTAGATGCGAACCACGAGTGTCAGCGCCACCGCAGTCAGGCTCACCCCGACAACGATAGCGGTCAGCACCACCACGTGAGGAAGCGGGCTGACGTATGTCTCGACCCCCTCTTCGACCACCGGCGGTGCGCCACCGGTGACGACGGCGGCAGAGATAAAGAACAGGAAGATGCCCGTCTGGAAGAGGTTCATCCCGACCACCTTCTTCACCAGGTTGCGGTCGCCGATTACCAGGTAGAGGCCCGCGGCCATCAGCAGGACTGCGCCGATGTAGTTGTACCGCGTCGTCAGCAACTCGATCATTCGTCACCCTCCTTGTACTCGAACCCGTGGGCGATGGCAAAAAAGAGTCCCGAGATGACGCCGGCGACGACTGCGCCGATCCCGAGTTCGACTCCCTCGATGGCGTACTTCGAAGCCTTCTTGATACCGAGTGCCGGCTCATAGAGGCTGTACTCGAGGAAGCCGCCGCCGAGCAGCATCGGCCCCAGCCCGATCACCGCGAACAGCAGGACGCCGCCGGTCGCAAGCGCCACGACCGCGGTGTTGAAAAACCACTCCCGCGTGGGCCCGATCCCGAACGCGAACGCCAGCATGAATACCATCGCTGCGACGACCGTGCCGCCCTGGAATCCTCCGCCGGAGGAGTCCGCACCGTGGAACATCACGAACAGCCCGAACGTGAGGACGAACGGGACCACGACCTGGACGGTCGTCATGATCACGCTGCTCTCGGTGTAGGGCCGGCGCCTGTCGGTTTGCCCGGTCCGTCCAGTCGCTTCTGTCGCTTCGGTCTCGGTCGCCACCCCACCGTCGGCTCTGGTGGCCTCGTCGCCGACGCCGGTGTCGCCCGCTCGTCTGGAATCACGGCTCATGTGAACCGCTCCTCCCTGAGAATAACCAGGACGGCCACACCGGCAGCGAAGACGACAACGGCCTCGCCGAGGGTGTCGAACCCCCGATAGGCTGCCAGCACAGCCGTCACGACGTTCTCGACGCCGGTCTGTGCGAGAGCGTTGTCCAGGTAGAACTGCGTCACCTCGGGGTTCGCCCAGGCCGGGGCGTCCGGGTCACCGATAGCCGGGATCGAGGGGACCGTCCACAGGAGCGCTGCAGCAAAGACCCCGACGACACCCGCGGCCGGCCAGTTGATCCCTTTGAACCTCGACCCTTCGACGGTCGGGCGGACAGTCTTGGTCAGCGTCAGCAGGAACAACACCGTGGTTACGCCGGCCCCGATCGCTGCCTCTGTCAAGGCGACGTCGGGTGCCTGCAGCGTCACCCAGACCAGCGCCAGTCCGAGCCCGTAGGCCGCGAAGGCGATAACCGAGGCCAGGACGTCACGCAGGAACACCGTTGCGAGCGCGCTCGCGAGGACGAACACCAGCAGCGCTGCGTCGACAGCAGTGATCATTCGGCGTCACCCCCGTCGTCCGTCCACGGTTCGATCCCCTGGTCGTAGGCCGACCGGGTGATCGCGTGGGTCGCAGTGGGGTTCGTGATCAGCATGAACACCGCCAGGATGAGCAGTTTCGCGCGGGGCACCCCCGCCTCGAAGGCCAGTGCCACGCCCGCCAGCGTGAGGACAGTCCCCAGCGTGTCGGTCTTCGAAGTCGCGTGTGCCCGGCTGTACAGGTCTGGCATTCGCACCAGCCCGACCGCCGCGACCAGTGTGAAAAACAGACCCGCGACGATCAGCCCGACACTGACCCAGATGAGCGTCACAGCACACCCCCCCGCTCAACGGTGAACTTCGAGATGGCGATACTCACGATGAAGTTCAGCAGGGCGTAGACGATGGCGACGTCGAGAAAGCCGGGCTGGTCGAACACCGCCGCGAGCAGAGCAAGCACGAGGACGGTGGTCGTCCCGGTTGCGTTAACCGCGATCACGCGGTCGTGGGGTGTCGGTCCGCGAGCAACCCGGTAGAGCGTAAAGGTACTGGCCACGACAAACGCCGCGACGAAGCCCAGAAACAGCGTCTCGAACCCGCCTTGGCTCGCCAAGCTCATGCGGTTTCATCCTCCCCGGGCTGGGTGTCGGGCGCTCGAGCCTGCGTCTCCTTTTCCTTTTCCTCCTCGCTCGTCCCGCTCGCTTCGTCGGCCCCGTCTCCTTCCTTGTGCTCGCTCTCAGCGGTCTGCCCACGCTCTCGCGGGCTGGGGAACCGGGCGGCACCGCGGCCAAAGAAGACAAACCGGATCGCCCGCTCGAGTCCCCCGTCGTACAGGGATTCGCGGGCGGATTCTGTCAGGGCGTGGACGTAAAATTCCCCCTTGCGAGCCTCCACGGTCACGGTCCCCGGTGTCAGTGTGATGCTGTTGGCCAGTGAGGTGACCGGCAATCCCACCGGAACTGCCGGCCGGAACCGCTCCATGCTGGGGTCGATTGGCAGTGACGGATGGAGGATGATGTACACGATCTGGACGTTCGCTTTCGCGATCTCCCAGAACAGGTACGGAATGTAGACGACCAACCTGGCGCCCGTCACCAGCGCGCTCACGGGACGGACATCCCGGGTAAACGTGATCCCCGAAAGTACTGCCGCGACGAGTGCAGCGCTGACTGCCCCGGTCACGTAATCGAAGGTGCCGGCGAAGCCGCCGAGCACCTGGTAGAACAGAAAGGAGAGCCCGAACACCGCCAGGAAGGCTTTGGTCCCGGCGGTCGCCCGGAGGAGCTGCCGGCCGCGAACCCCACGTTCGACGGGTGCCTCCTCGTATGTGAGCCACTCCGTGAGGTCGAGTTCGGCTTCCAGCGGCGAGAGTAGCGGGGCACGCGCGTCGGGCTGGTACTCCGGGTCGAGCACGATGTGGTCCAGCTCGTGTTCCTCGGCGTAAGAGAGGAGCACCTCGGCGTAGTCTCTGGGGCTAAACAGGTACTCGTCGAGGGCGATCACTTCCGCAGTGACCGATATCGGGAGCGGCTCCCCCTCCTCAAGATCATCGACTCCGAGGTCCTCGCGGACCCAGGCACGGACGCGGTCGAGCAGGGCTTCGGCCTCCTCGGAAGGGTCGGTGTCCAGATTCCGGCTGCGCCAGCCGGCGGGGTAGACGAAGTGGATGACCGGCTGTTCGCCGTCCTCGGCAGCCTCAGCCGCCTCGCGAACGACGTACGCGACCGTGTTCCGAAGGGTCACCGAGTCGCCGACGGGAACCAGCGTCCGCCGGATCTCTCTACCACTCATTGTGTTCTCATTCGTCGTTGTTGTATTAACGGTGACTACGTTTCAGTACTTCGGAGCAGTGACTGATAGTGATTTTTATCGTCTTTTCCCGGCGCTTGTCGACCCCGATGCGGGCAATCGCCGGGACATCGGGACAACAATCACTATGAGTCGTGCGGGAGGGGCGATGCACACGATTGACCCTCGTGTGCGGACTACGAGCCAGGCTCCTGATACCGCTCAATGACTTCTACATCGAGACCGAGTCCAACAAGGCTGGTTTCACCGTTGATGTATCCGATCGCGTTGTAGTTCGGGACGCGGACTTTTGCATACTTTTCGCCGTCGGGGGTATACTGGATGATGGTGACCCCGTTTGTTGGCATGAATCTCGCACCGTAGTTCACCGCCAGCCGACCGTATTTCGCACCGACGACATCGCGCTGTCGGAGCGGTAGGCTATCGTCGCCGACCTCGCTCCGGGTAAATTGCTCAACCACGATCGTCTCGTTATCTAAATAGACGTCATCGATCCGCATATCGACGTCTTCCCAGACAGCAGTTTCATCGGCTGCAGTGTGTCCTTCGATACTGACCGTTCCCGTCATGTTCTCTGCGAGCGTTTCGGTCAGGAACTGCAACCGCTTTTTCCGGTTGTCAAATGACTCGGCAGGCTGTGCATCCCCCATGACGTTCGTGTACGGCCCGCCGGTAGCGGTTCTTTCGGGGAGGTAGAATCGAACTGGCATTCGGCCGTCAAGTTCGGTTTTACACTCTCCAGAATCAACCGGATTTTCGTTTTCACATCTATCCAACAGATGCGGATACTCTATCTTTTTTCCGTTGACTTTGAGGGTCCCAATGACAGCCCGGATGTACGTCGAGTAGGACATCGGAGCGTAGCTGTTGGGCGAAGTATTCCCGAACGTTTGTTGATTCATCCATCGGGAGTTGATTGTCGCCGTCGCGTTCAGTTTCTGCTCTCTAAAGTAGTTGAGCGTCACTGTTTCTGGATACGCTGTTCTCGAATTGAAGTGACTCCGGACGTAGATCGCGGCTGTGCGAGCAACAGCGATTTCGTATCGGTCGATTGAATCGAGAGAGTCGATGGAAAAGTTGAGTGTGACCGACCTCTGCTCTGCATCGTACGAGCCTCCAAGAAACGTCATATAGGGCGGATCGTATGAGTTCCGTGCGGTTGTAGGATAGGCCTCCTCGACATTTAGAAGTAATCGATCATACCGCTCCGAGCCGCGCGAGTCGCTGTTGTCCTCGGTTGCGACAGACGATGGTGACGTCGTATCACCCGGAGTCGAAGCAGGATTGATATCGGATGTCGCTGTCGGGGCTGGAGTCGGAGTTCCCTCGTATGTAGGGGTCGCTGCGTTACTGTCATTTATACCCGACTTTGGGAGGCCGCTTCCATCTCCGAGTACCAAAGCCGCCGTCCCACCAATCAGAGCGCCCGCGGTTACGAGATAGACCAGCACGGCCGCACCGGCGAGCATGCCACCGCCACGTCGTATCCCCGGCAGTGAGGCAAGGCGGTCAGCGATACCGCGGTAGTTAGTGGCTGTCGCTATCGGTACTGTGACCGGGAAAAGTAGCAAGGCTACGAACCCTCCAAAGAGCTTTGCCAACCGGGCAACCGATAGAGTAAAGTAACTCATATTTTCGAACGTTCGTATTCTATATTCTGTTTTGATACCATTTATCTGAAATATTAATTGATTGTAACAGTACCCGAACCGTGTCTCGGACCGTTGCTATTCGTCTCTGATTCCCCGCTGTCAGAGTTGTTTTCCGGAGCCGATTCAGTGTTTGAAGAGTCTGTCTCGGTCTCTGTCGGGTCAGGTGATTCATTGAGAGTTGTGCTTGTAGTCTCTCCACCCGAAGTAATCGTGACCGTCTCGGAGGATGGTGGCGTCGCAAGGTCGTTACCAGCAGTAGTGTCTGTTGTACTCGTTGGGGGTGTTAGGGGACCAACACTACTCGGTGGGTTCGGCGGTTCTTCTGTCGCATCGGATTTGTATGGATTGATCCCGCCAACGGCACCGTTTCCGTGTTCATCCTTGTTTTCCCTTGACCGCTTAACTATCTGTCTGGCCTGGGATTCAGTCACGAAATTGTCTTTCACGAGGTCCCCCAAATTCACATTGTGCCAATTATACGGTTCTAGATAATCATCTGCTTCTTCCTCGCTCACCAGTGTGATGTCTCCGGGTCCGGCGGTATTCGCGATGGTGATCGCCGAGTCACCGTCAGCGTAGTTGTTGACTGATAGGTCGGAATAAGTAATTATATTGTCACTATTGGGTACCACAAAGTCGGTGTCAGCGTCCGAAGAGTCACCCCCACCGCCACCGCGTCTAGCGGTCGACGGGGCACTAGAACCGGATGACGACGCCTCGACCACCTCGATGGTGTGCGTGTCG
>CAZOWU010000051.1:0-11415 GCA_964583735.1 uncultured Halobacteriales archaeon
CTGGCTCGGCCCCGGTCCGGGACAGTCCCGCGTTTGTCTTCTGTCGTACTCGTGTGCCTCTGTTGCCCGTTCTCGCGTCTGCACTCCTCTCTGACTGTGTCGGACCAACTGACACGTCAGCGCCGTCGGTTGAGTTCACTCACTACCCAGTACTATCAACGCTCATACCTGTGTTCAAACGAGGGGCTGCACCGCTAGTGTCCGTGTTGAGGCAGCACCCGCGCGGCGGTCTACCCCTCGTCGAGTGCCACCGCTACACCGCGTTGGCGACAATCCTCGGCAAACGCGGCCGAGTCCGTCTCCAGCGCGTCGAAGGTGTTGTAGTGGACCGGGACGGTCAGCTCGGGCTCGAGTTGCGCCGCGAGCTCGGCAGCCTCGTGGCGGTCCATGGTGAACGCGCCCCCGATTGGTGGGAGGAACACGTCCACCTCGAGTTCGGCGTGTCCCTCCAACACGTCGGTGTCGCCTGGCCAGAATACAGTTGTTCCCTCGAAGGAAATTAGAAATCCACAGCCCAATCCTTCCGGGTGAAAGGGGGTCCCGTCAGCTGTCGTGTGCGGGCCGCTGGGTTCGTTGTACGCCGGAACGGTCCAGACCGGCAGGTCCGCAGCCACCACATTGTCTTCCATCGACACCTCCCGAACATCGTAGTCCAGTTCGGACAGCCGGGGGAGGTCGCGCCTACTGTCGCGCTTGTTTATACCTTCGAAGGAAAGTACCGATGTCCCGTCGTCGGAGACGCGCTCGACACCGTCGTCGTCGTAGTGGTGGACGTGCGTGAGGCAGACGAGGTCTGCGTCTTCGGGCCGGTAGTCCCGGCCTGGCGGGTGGGCGTCGGCGGCCGCCGGGCTGTCCGGTTCCCACTCACCCGTGAGGACGCCGTAGCGTCCGGGGTCGAGGTAGACGGTTCGGTCGCCCTCGATGCGGACGGTCGCGTAGCCGAGCCACTCCACCGAGAGTCCATCGTGGGTGACTGTCATCGCTCGCGGTTCGGGTGCGGGAGTAAAAAGACCGTCGCGGGAGCTGTCGGCCCGGAGACCTGTTTTGGGTCCTGTACACGCCTCGTGGCTACTCCGGCGACCCAGCGAACCGGCTATCCGGCTGTGCCGTTGATCGGTATCGTGGCGCCGGGTGACCCCTTGTTGGACAGGGTCGGGTACGGGCGGTCGGCCTGGGAACCGGACGGCAGGTACGGTCCCTGGAAGTCGTAGACGCGGTTGCCGTTGGTGTCCAGGTGTGTCGTGACGTGGACCTCCGCGCCATCCGCGACCGGGCGGCGCAGCTGTACCGTCACGTCCTCCTGAGCTCCGGGTTGGACGTAGTCGCTGATGCCGAGGATGGACCCGTTGACGGTTCTCTGTCTGACGACGACGAAACCACCGTTGGAACTGGTCATGGAGTCGATCGTGACTGACTCGCCGGATTCCGAGACGGTGACACCGCCGGCTGCGACGGAGGCCACCGGCGCGGAGACGAGTACGAAGACCAGGTAGGCAATCCCCAGCATTGCGGCGGCGTGTTTCGTCCCGTCCCGCAGCGAGCCGTTGCCGAGCTGGCCGGCGATGAAGCCCGAGCAGACTGCCTGGACCAGTGCGGTGTGGAAGAAGACCAGCGTGTAGGCGGCCTTGTCGACGCGGCCAAAGCGAGCGAAGGCGTCGACGTTGACACCCAGCCGGCTGGTCTGGTCGGCGCTGGGCGTCGGCACGGCCTCCGGCAGGCTCGGCACCAGTACCTGGTTGACGGCGATGATGATGACCAGAAAGACCAGGAAGGCGATGTAGATGACGACGAGGTAGGTGAGCATCTGCTGGCGGCGCTGGCGGCGCAGGTCAAGGTCCGCCCGCGCCTGCTCGGAGGCGATCCGGAGCACGTCGCCCAGGTCGCCGCTGGCCCGCATCGCGCTGTTCAGCAGGACGACCACCCGCGTGACCGCGGTCGTCCGTACCCGCCGACCGAACCGGACCAGCGCGTCGTCGACGTTCGAGCCGTACTCGATGTCCCGCCAGACCCGCTCGAGCTCGGGTGTCAGTACCCCAAGGTCGCTGCTGCGGACCCGGTCGAGGCTCTTGACCAGCGTCATCCCGGCTTCGTTGAGGCTGGCCAGCCGTTCCAGCAGTTCGGGCATCGCGGCCTCCAATCGGTCGATCCGCCGCTTGTACACCTCCCGGACGACCCCGTAGCTGACGAGCACGACGAGCGTCGACTGCACGACGAGGTCGTCGAGGACCCAGAAGTTGACCCCGGTACCGGTCAGCGCACCCGGCAGCCGGGCCAGAAAGAGCACGGCCGCGACGGGCACCGCGAAGTACAGTACCGTGGTGGGGTTCGACAGTGCCGTCCGAAACGGCTGCTTGATGGCGTTCTTCAGGCGGGTGACCCGGTCGTGCCACGTCAGCACCCACTCGTTGTCGGCGTCGGCGGCGACCCCGCCGTCAGCCGCCCGCCGCTCGGCGCGCGGCGAGGCCCGGACCGGGGTGTCGACGGGCATCCGGTCGAGTACCTCGCTGCCGGTGCCGCGTGCGATGCCCAGCGTCTCCAGTTTCGACGTCAGGAAGACCGCGAAGCCGGCGTTGGCGAGCGGGATCAGCAGGTACGCGACCATCTGGAGGAAGGGGAGCGTGTCGGTCGTCGTCAGCCCGAAGACGAGCAGGATCGTTATGAAAAAGAGGACGCCGGCGACGAGCACCGTCACGTACCCCTCGGCGACAGTCGCGAGAAACTCGAGCACCTCCTCCTGTCGTTGCTCGGACTCCTCCCGGAATCGCTCGTAGGAGTCGTGGAGAAACTCCGCCCGGTTGCTCCCGCTCTGGAGGACGCTCGCGAGGTTCTCGGTGAAGGTCTTGAACTGTTCGCTGGGCGTGCGCCGCCCCATCCGGCGCAGCGCCGAGACCATGTCGCGGCCGAACAGCTCCATCTCGCGGACGACGATCCGCATCTCGCGGGCGGACTCGCCGTACACCTCGCTGTTCTCCCCGAGGATCCGCAACACCTCCGGGGTCTCCATCCCGCCCCGCGAGAGCGCGTACATGAACGCCGTCGTGCGGGGGAGCCCCTCCTCGATGCTCCGGCGGCGGACTTCGGCGTCGCTCGCGGGGAGCTGCCAGCGGAAGACGTAGGCTCCGGCCGCGATGGCGATGCCCCCGACCACGAAGCCGCCGCCGAGCAGCCCCCAGTACAGCTCCGAAGAGAGGACCAGCTCGAAGCTCTTGGAGAAGCCCAGGGTCCCGGCGATGGCGTTTGGCAGTTCCGCGAGCTTCTGGATTATCGGCTCGACGACCAGCAACAGGCCGGCGACGGCGTAGGCGGTCCCCAGCCCGCCGCCGACAAACCCCAGCAGGACGAACAGGTGGGTCTTTGCGGCGTAGGTGCGGTAGGACTGGCCGATGTAGGCGGATTCGATGACCCGCTTTCGTTCCGGGTGCTCGGAGAGTACCCGGTCGAAGAGCACGCGGGCCAACCGGGCCACGACGCGGTCGACGCGATGGCTGACCTTCGACCCGACGTAGGCTCCCGCCGCAAGGACGACGACCACGAGCGGCAGGAGGGCGGCGAGGCTCATCCCTGGCCCTGACTCCGGATGTCGGCTACCGCGTCGGGGTCCCCGGATTCTTCGGGGTCGGCGCGGTCGATGCCCGCGAGTACCTCCTCCTGGTCGACGTAGTACTTGTTCACCATGGCGGTAAAGCGCCGGTAGTCGGTGATCCCCTCGCGCCGGAGGTACCGGAGAAAGCGCCGCCGGTTTTTCAGTTCCTGGAGAAGGGCGGACTGGCTCCAGCCGTTCTCCTCGCGGATCTCCTCCATGAGCCCGGAGTTGTTCTCGGAAAACACGTCGGCGGTGGCGTCCCAGTTGTAGGTGTTCGAGTAGTCGAGTTCGCCGGTCCGCTGGTCGATCCCCTCGATCTCTGCGAGAGTCTTGGCGCGGCGCACGCGCTCCCCGCCCGTACGCCCGAGCACCTGCACACAGAGGATATCGAGCGAGGTAACCATCGGCCGGGGGACGTTGATCGGCTCGTTCTCCAGGCGGTTGATGACGGTCTGGACGGAGTCGGCGTGCAGCGTGGAGAAGGTGGTGTGGCCGGTGTTCATCGCCTGGAAGAGCGTGATCGCCTCCTCGCCGCGGACCTCGCCGACGATGATGTACTCCGGGCGATGCCGCAGCGCAGAACGGAGCAGGTCGTACATCGTGATGTCGCCGTCGCCGACCCGCTCGCGGGTCACCGAGGACAGCCAGTTGTCGTGGTACAGCGACAGTTCACGGGTGTCCTCGATCGTCAGCACCTTCGAGCGGGGCGGGATGAACATCGAGACTGCGTTCATCGACGTGGTCTTGCCGGCGGCCGTCCCGCCCGCGAAGATCAGCGACTTGTTGTGTTCGATGGCTAGCCAGAGGTACGCGAGCATCCGGACGCTGAAGGTGCCGTACTCGAGCAGGTCGATCGGGGTAAACGGCTCCTCGGCGTACTTCCGGATGGTAAAGGCCGACCCTCTGGGGGTAACCTCCTCGCCGAGTGCGAGTTCGATCCGGGAGCCGTCGGGTAGCGTCGTCGAGACGACGGGGTCCGAGACCGAGATGTGCCGACCCGACCGCTGGGCGAGCTGGATGACGAAGTTGTCCAGTTCCTCGCGCTGGTAGGTGACGTTGGTCTCGATGTCGGTGTACTCGTCGTGGTAGATGAACACCGGGAGGCCCGGTCCGTCACAGGAAACGTCCTCGATGTGGGGGTCGTGCATCAGCGGGTCGAGCTGGCCGTACCCCTGGAAGCCGCGGTGGAGGTAGTAAAACAGCCGGTAGAAGGACTCCTCGGGGACGCTGACACCGTACTCCTCCAGGCGCTCGTGGAGTTCCTCCCGGAGCGCGGTCTCGGGGTCCTCGGCGACCTCCTCGCGGTACAGGAGAGGGTCGCGGACCTCGTCGAACAGCCGGTCGAGCAGCCGACCCTCCAGGTCCGACAGTGCCGGCTCGACCACGTGGTAGTAGTGTTCGCTCTCCTCGGGGTCGTAGTTGATGGAAACGAAGGCGAAGGGCGCGTTCAGCCAGTAGCGGTCGAGTTCCTCGTACCCCTCGATGCCGTCGAAGGAGACCAACCGGTCGTGGCGCTTGGGGTCGTACTTGGTGAGCGTCATCGTCGACCCGCTCAACACCCGGGCGGTCTGTGCGAGCCAGTCCCGGATCCCGTCGAGGGGCCCGTCCCCGTTCGCTGTGCCCTGTACCATCGTTTTCGTCGCAGTGGGAGGCGATTACTCGGCCAGCTACTTATACTGCCTGCCCGTTCCGGCGGCACGGACGGCTCACCCTCGCTCCGGAGTCAGACGCGCTCGATGCGCAGGAGGATGAGGCCGAAGCCGAGCAGGAAGAGCACCCCGACCGGGACGGTCGTGCCCGCCGTCGCCTGCCAGTGTTCCCAGAGCGGGACCAGCAGGGCAAGGCCGGCCACGAGCAGCAGCAGGCCGAGTGCGCGGACTGGGTCGCCGTAGGACCGGTTCCGTCCCCCTCCCCGGTGCACGCGGTGGTCGACCAGCCCGGCCGCCAGTGGGGTGACTGTGGCTACCGCCAGCAGGACGAGCGTGTTGCCCGACAGCCCCACGGTGAGGGCCGCAGCGAGAACGAGACCGGCACTCGCGGCGACCAGGCCGAAAGTCAGCCGCGGCGTGAACTCCCGCTCCAGCCGGGCTTCGCGGAGGTAGTAGACGATACTCAGCCCCAGCGGGACGAGGACGGCGACGCTGCCGGCCAACCACGCCGTCGCGGCCAGCGTCTCGCCAGGTCTGCCGGCGAAGCCCGGAACCTGCCAGACAAAGAGGAGGGGTCGCTCGCCCGGGAGCTCAGCCCCCAGAATGTACAGCAGACGCAACGGGAGAAAGCGGAACGTGAGCGCGGTGATCCCCTGGGGAGAAAGCACGGTCACCGACCAGGGTAACAGCGCACACAGCCACGTCGACAGCACGGCGAGTTCGCCGGCGTACTCCGAGCGGGCCCACATACCACTCCCGGCGGGGGGCGGGCGATAAAAACTGTCGGCTCACGACTCCACTCCACCTGACCACCGTGGCCACCGTGGCTGTCGGCTCCCTTGCTCCGCGGTCCGTCTCACCGTCACCCCGACGACCTGCCGCCACCGCGACGCCAGCCAGCCGGCTCGTCAACGGTTCGACCGGCGTTACGTTCATGCCCGCGGGCGACGTACAGTCAGTTATCGGATGAGGCGCGATCATTTCACCGTCGAGACAGACGCAGCGCGTGACCCGCCAGCCGTGGCCCTCACCTTCGACGGCCCGGCAGGAACCCTTGCCGAGCGACTCGCGGACGACGGCGTTCCCGCGGCCGAGGACGTCGACGTCGTCCTCCGGCTCCAGGGGCCGGTCGACGACACGGAGACAGTCGGGGTACTCAGTTTGACACGACGCCTCACTGGGGAGTACCTCCTCGAAGTCAACGCGGAGGCGGCGGGACTGCTCGAGGTCGTCAGCGCGGCCCGCGAGGCCGAAAACACCTACGTCGTCCGGATCGAGCGGCCGGCCGACGAGACCGTCGTCTACGAGAAAGAGACGTTTCTTGTCTACGACGAGGAGGGCAGCCTCCTGCGCCAGCACAGCCTCATCCCGAGCGGCGTCGAACTGTAGCCGCCACTTCCGGCAGCACCTCCGTCACGTCCGCGCGGATGTCGTCGTCCGCCTCGCCGGTCACCGGGGTCTCCTCCAGATTCACGACCGCGAGCCGTGCCCCCGTCCGTGTCGCGACCCGGGGGAGCGAGGCCGCGGGCTCGACTTTCAGCGAGGACCCGACCGCCACGAACACGTCGGCCTCGCGGGCGTGCCGGCGGGCCTGCTGGAGGGCACCCGTCGGGAGTTGTTCGCCAAAGAGAACGGTGTCGGGTTTGAGGACGCCCCCACAGGAGCACTCGGGGGGCAGTTCCCCCTCCCGCGCTCGTTGCTCGACTGGGTCGGCGTCCAGCCGGGTGCCACACTCCTGGCAAGCGACCCGCCGGCTGTTGCCGTGGAGTTCGATGACCGACTCCGACCCTGCCGACTGGTGGAGTCCGTCGGTGTTCTGCGTGACGAGGGCGTCGAGGTGCCCCGCCCGTTCAAGTTCGGCCAGCGCCTCGTGGGCGGCGTTGGGCGCGACGTCGTCGGGGAACATCCGCTCGGACAGTTCCAGGCGCTCCGCCCAGAAGCCGCCGGGGTCTGCCTGGAACCGCGAGTAGTGGAAGTCCGCGGGGTCGAACTCTGTCTTCCAGATACCGTCCTCCCCCCGGAAGGAGGGGATCCCCGAGGCGGTGCTCACGCCCGCACCCGTGAGCGCGGCCACGCTGTCGGCCTCGGCGACAGCCGCCGCGAGCGATTCGGTCGGGTGGTCCATACACGACGGTCGGCTCCGACGCCTCAAAACGGTACTGCCGACCGGCCGGTCCGAGCCGGAGTCGCTGTCCTCCGGTGGCGAGTCGACAGTCCCGACGCAGCGGCGCCCGGGACGGTCTGACCGCCGGCTCGTGGTACCGACTGGCATTTCGATACTCCTAACAGGGCCTCGCTGAAACTACCGGGAGAGTCCGCTATGAAACTGCACGAGTATCAGGCGAAGGAGGTGTTCGCGGACGCCGGGATCCCGACGCCGTCCTCGGCGCTGGCGACGACCGTCGACGAGGCGGTCGCCGCGGCGGGGGAGACCGGCTATCCAGTCGCGATCAAAGCCCAGGTACAGGTCGGCGGCCGCGGGAAGGCCGGCGGGATCGAGCTCGTCGAGACCGACGAGGAGGCCCGCGAGGCTGCCGACGCCATCCTGGGGATGGACCTCAAGGGATATCACGTCGACCGCGTCCTCGTCGAGGAGGCTGTCGACTTCACGAACGAACTGTACGTGGGGGTGACGATGGACCGGGGCGAAGGCGAGCCCGTGGCGATGGTCTCGACGCGTGGCGGCGTCAACATCGAGGAGGTCGCGGCCGAGGACCCCGACGCCATCGCTCGCGAGCATATCGACCCTGCCTTCGGGATGCACCCCTTCCAGGCCCGCAAGGCCGTCTACGACGCCGGCGTCGACCGCGAGGTGGCAACGGACGTGGCGGGCGTCCTCCAGACGCTGTACGAACTCTGGGACGCGAGGGACGGCGCGGACGCGGAGATCAACCCGCTGATGGTCACCGCGGACGACGATGTCATCGCCGCGGACGCCGTCATGAACATCGACGACGACGCCCTGTTCCGCCAGCCCGACCTCGCGGAGATGGAGGAGCAGGCCGCCGACGACGACCTCGAGGCCAAGGCCAACGAGTACGGGTTCGACTACGTGCGCCTCTCGGGCAACGTGGGCATCATCGGCAACGGCGCCGGGCTGGTGATGACCACCCTGGACCTGGTGGACTACTACGGCGGCGAACCCGCGAACTTCCTGGACATCGGCGGCGGCGCCCAGGCCGAGCGCGTCGCCAACGCGCTGGATATGGTCTTCTCCGACGAGAACGTCGACGCCGTCGTCTTCAACATCTTCGGCGGGATCACCCGCGGCGACGAGGTCGCCGAGGGCATCAACACCGCGCTCGAACAGTTCGACGAGATCCCGAAGTCGGTGGTCGTCCGGCTCGCGGGGACCCGCTCGGCGGAAGGCATGGAGATACTCAACACTGACCTCGTGCAGGTGGAGGAGACGCTGGAAGCAGCCGTCCAGGCAGCCGTCGCGGCCGCCGAGGAGGTGGACCAATGAGTGTCCTTGTTGACGCCGGGACCCGTGTCGTCGTCCAGGGGATCACCGGCGGCGAGGGGAAGTTCCACACCGAGCAGATGCTCGACTACGGCACGAACGTCGTCGCGGGTGCGGTTCCGGGACGGGGTGGCCAGGAAGTCGCCGGTGTCCCCGTCTACGACACCGTCCACGAGGCAGCAAGCGAGGAGGACGCCGACGCCTCCGTGGTGTTCGTCCCGCCGGCTTTCGCCGGAGACGCCTGCTTCGAGGCGCTCGACTCCTCTGTCGACCTCGTAGTGACGATCACCGAGGGGATCCCGACCCAGGACATGAGCCGTGTCCACCGGAAACTCCGGGAGACCGACGCCCACATGGTCGGCCCGAACTGCCCCGGCGTCATCACGCCCGGCGAGTCCAAACTCGGCATCCTGCCGGGCAACATCTTCTCGTCGGGTAACGTCGGCTTAGTCTCCCGGTCAGGCACCCTTACCTACCAGGTAGTCGACAATCTCACGGACCGCGGGCTGGGCCAGTCGACCGCCATCGGCATCGGCGGGGACCCGATCATCGGGACCGACTTCATCGGCACGCTCGAGCTGTTCGAGGCCGACACCGACACCCACGCAGTCGTAATGTGCGGCGAGATCGGCGGTGAGGACGAGGAAGCGGCCGCCCGGTTCATCGGCGAGTACATGGACACGCCAGTGGTGGGCTTTATTGCCGGCCGCACCGCGCCCCCGGGCAAGCGGATGGGCCACGCCGGCGCTATCGTCTCCGGCTCCGGGACCGGAACTGCGGAGTCGAAAATAACCGCACTCGAGAACAACGGCGTCCCGGTCGGCGACACCCCCGGAGAGGTCGCCGACCACGTCGAGGACCTGCTGTAACCACGCCCGCTGGGACTCGGCACGCTCCTGGAGGCTCTTGGACGCTCTTGGACGCTCCTTGCAGCTCCTCGCAGCTCCTTGCACGAGTTCCTGTCTCTCAGGTGGGGCTACCGACTGGCAGCCAGCGGGTGGTTTGTGATCGTTTGTCACATTGTGGGGCCGTATCTTTCAGGGCCGAGCGGCCGGTTCCGGAGAGGTCACACGGCGTGAACGTTCCGATGGGATTTTATGAGATGCGGGAAGATATCCTGGTATGACTCATACCTGTCGGGACTGCAAACGGACGTTCAGCTCCGAACTCGAACTCGAGCTTCACCGGGACACCTGCTCGGAGGGACAGCTGATCTGTGACTCCTGTGGCGAGCGGTTCGCGGAGCATGCGGCCACGACCGACGGTTGGCACTACCGATGTCCGAACGAGGAGTGTGACGGTGCCGGGATCGGCGAAGACATCCACAAGGTACAGGACGTTCGACTGGAAGCCTAGTTCTCTGCGAGGTCGGCGACTCGACCGAGCGCCCGGCAACAGCCTGGTGCGTAGCCGACGCCGTACAGTGGCAGTTCGAATCCGGCGCGACAGAGCGTTCTGTCGGCTCCCGCCACCGGTTCGACGAAACGTCCTGTCGCCGGCACGCGGGCAACCCGCCAGGTCCACCGGAAGTCCCCACAGGTCCCCACCTCGAAGGGCAACCAGAGTCCCCCGGGGATGCGGATGCGACCGGCGGTCCCCGCCTCGATGTGCCGTCGCCCGCAGTCCACGGCCCGCACTGACGGTCCCCAGTCATATCCACCCGGTCACGGTCCACTCAACGACGACGTGGACTGAGTGGGCGTTCGAAGGCGTGTCACACCCGTTCCTGCCGACCGAATCGTGAACGAATCGTGACCGGGTGGATAGTGATACGGTCGTGCGTACGCAATTTCAGCAGTCTCGGGGAGAATCGACGTTTCGGACCACGGAGCCCGTCTTCTGTTTCGTGGTCTCGAAAGGAAGTACGCACGACCGTATGAGTACTGCAAATAGTTTCATCGACGGTGTCGAAAGACCCTGTCTCATAGTGATTGCTGTGATTATTTTCGGCATCCTGTGAGAATATCGGTGTTCTGAGAGGCGACTCGGCCGATCTGTGACCGCCCGGCGGTAACGAGTCACAGCAATCACTATCAGCCCCTCTCGTCACCGAGACGGACCGTCACGGCGGTACAGACTCGCAGTACTCACTATCAGGCCACCGCTCCGTGTCCGTCAGCAGGTCCCACACTGTCTCACGGCGCGCTCTGACCTCGCGGGCGACTGCGAGTCCGACCCCGTCCGCAGTCCGCCGGCGTTCGAGCATGCTCTCACTTCGTGTTCAAGCCTGATAACTGGACACAACACATAGGGGAGCGGCGCAGTAACGGAGAGACGATGATAGAGGCCCGGGACCTGCGCAAGGAGTACGGCGGCTTCGCCGCCGTCGAGGGGAGCACGTTCTCGGTCGAGGCGGGCGAGGTGTTCGGCGTCGTCGGCCCGAACGGCGCCGGAAAGACGACGACGCTGAAGATGCTCGCCGGCCTGCTCGAGCCCACCTCGGGGACGGCCACTGTGGCCGGCTACGACGCCGGCGAGACGGAGATGCGCACCCGGCTGGGCTTCCTTCCGGAGGAGTCGCCGCTGTACGAGGAGATGACTCCACTCTCGTATCTCCGCTTTTTTGCCGACCTCTACGACGTATCTAGCGACGTCGCCACCGACCGGATCCACGGGACGCTTGACGACCTCGACCTCGAGCACCGCGAGCGCCAGCTTGGCGACATGTCCAAGGGGATGAAACGGAAGGTCGCCATCGCCCGCTCGCTGGTCAACGACCC
>CAZOWU010000052.1:0-11229 GCA_964583735.1 uncultured Halobacteriales archaeon
CCCGAGACACGGTGTGCCCACTACGGGGCCGAGCGGGACGTTATCGCCCTGCGGTTTGGCTGCTGTGAGCGGTTTTACCCGTGTCTCTCCTGTCACGACACCGTGGCCGACCACACCCACGAACCCTGGCCACGGGCCCGCTTCGACGAGCCGGCGGTGCTCTGTGGCGTCTGCGGGAGCGCGCTCTCGGCCCGTGCCTACCTCGATGTCGACCACATCTGCCCGGCCTGCGGGGCGGCGTTCAATCCCGGCTGTGCTGACCACTACGACCAGTACTTCGAGGGGTTCTGAGCGACGGGGGTCAGTCCCTGAATGTCGTCCGGAGGTCCTCGGCCAGCAGGTCGGCCGCGTCGTGAGCGCGACTCACCAGCCCGAGCAGGTTGACGAAGCCGTGGTTCATCGCCTCGAAGTTCGCCATCGTCGCGTCGACGCCCGCGTCCTCGAGGCGGTCGGCGTAGGCAAACCCCTCGTCCCGAAGCGCGTCGAACCCCGCTGTGACGATGGTGGCGGGCGGCAGCCCCGAGAGGTCTTCGGCGAGCAGCGGTGCGAAGTACTTGTTGCCCGCGTCGACGTCGCTCGCGGCGTACTTCTCGTAGAGCCACCCCGGGGAGGGGTCGTCGGCCTCGCGGTTCTCGGTGTAGCTGTCCAGCGCCGAGCGGCCGGCGGGGTCGAGCCAGGGGTAGACGAGTACCTGCCGGTCGATGTCGGGGGCCTCTGCGGCGACACGGCCACCACCCTCGCGGCGGTCCCGGGCCAGCAGGGAGACGGCGGCGGCGAGATTCCCCCCGGCGCTGTCACCCGCGACAGCCAGCCGGTCTGGGTCACCGTGGAGGTCGCCGGCGAAGCGGGCGGCCCACTCGACGGCGGCGTAGGCGTCCTCGACGGCCGCCGGGAACGGGTGTTCGGGTGCCTTCCGGTAGTTCACCGAGAGCACGAGCGTGTCGGCGGCGTCGGTCAGGTAGCGACAGACGTTGTCGTGGGTGTCGGGGCTGCCGTAGACGAAGCCGCCGCCATGGAAGAAGACGGTCACCGGATGCGGAGCCCCGGCGTCGGGGTGAGACGAGCGGACCGGGAGCGGGCCCCCGGGACCCTCGATCTCGAAGTCGTTGACTTCGTCGACGCCGGGGGTGTCGATCCGGTCGCTCATCCCCTCGGTGTTGCGCTCGAGTTGCTCGCGGGCGGTCTCGGGGGTGACAGCGTGGGACTCGGGGGTCTTGCGGGCCTCGCGAACGGCCTCGATCTCCTGGAGTTCCGGGTCGAGTTCGGCTGCGCGGCGTGTCATACACTCGTCTCTCCCGCCCTCCGGTTAAGGCTACGGAAGAACGCGGGGTTCAGTCGTCTTCGAGGTCGCTGCGGGCGATCTTCCCGGTGGCAGTCTTGGGGAGTTCGTCGTGGAACTCCACTTCACGGGGGTACTCGTGTTTCGAGAGGGTCTCGCGGGCAAAGCTCTGGACCGCCTCGGCCAGCTCCTCGGAGGGCTCCTGCGTCGGCGTGATGTGAGCCTTGACGAGCTCGCCGCGGGTCTCGTCGGGGACGCCAACCACGGCCACCTCGGCGACGGCGTCGTGTTTCAACAGTGTCTCCTCGACCTCGTCGGGGCCGATCCGGTAGCCCGCGCTCACGATCACCGAGTCCTTCCGGCCGACGTACCAGAAGTAGCCGTCCTCGTCCTGCCGAGCGAGGTCGTCGGTGTGGAGCCACCGGCCGGTGAACATCTCCGTCGTCGCCTCCGGCCGCCCCCAGTAGCTCCCGCGGTCGTCGCCCTCACGGCGGATGCAGATCTCGCCGGTCTCGCCCTGCTCGACGGGCTGTTCGTTGTCATCGAGTAGTTCCACGTCGACGCCGGGCAGCGGCCGGCCCATGCTGCCGGGCTTGACCTCCCAGTCGTCGAACGCGAAGTTACAGACCGACATGCCAGCCTCGGTCAAGCCGTAGGAGTCCTGGGGCTCGGTCCCGAGCACGTCGTGACACCAGCCGACGCTGTCCTCGTCCAGCGACTCGCCGGCCGCCAGCAACACCCGGAGGTTGATCCCCTCGGCGTCGACACCGGCCTGGGCCAGCTGCCGGAGCGCAGTCGGCGGGACCATCGCGTTGTCGACGTCCAGCCGGGCCAGCGTGTCCATCAGCATGGCGCCGTCGAACTCCCCGCGGTAACAGCCGATCGCGGTCCCGCGGAGCCCCGGCATCAGCGACCCCATCACCAGCCCGTACGACCACGCCGGCGACGCCGCCACGAAGTAGGTGTCGTCCGGGCGCAGGTCGACGACGTACTCGACGTATGCGTGGAGTTCGGGCACGTCGCCGTGAGCCATTGGGACCCCCTTGGGCTGGCCGGTCGTCCCCGACGTGTAGCTGAGTGCGAACGGGTCGCCGGGGTGGGTGTCGACGGTCTCGAAGTCGTCGTCGTGGGCCTCGACCACGCGGTATCCCTCAGTCCGGTCGGCACCGGCCTCGCCGCCGACGGTCACGACGCGGTCGACCACCTCGGGGACGGCGTCGCCGACGCGGTCGTAGTGGTCCGTCGTGGTGATGAAGACGGAGGCGTCGGCGTCGTCCAACCGGTAGGCGGCGGCGTCGGGCCCGAACACCGGCGCCATCGGGACGTAGACGCGGCCGGCTTTCAGCGTCCCGAAGACGACGGCGTACAGCTCCAGCTGTGTCGGCAGCATCGCCACAACGCGGGCGCCCCGCTCGGTGTGCTCGACCAGGTAGTTCGCCACGCGGTTGGCGGCGGCGTTCAACTCCGCGAAGGAGTACTCCTCGAGGTCGCCGGTCCCGAAGTCGCGGATCCGCAGGGCTGTCTCCTCGCTGTCCCCGTGTCGGCCGAGCGCCTCCTCACCGAGGTTCACGCCGTCGCGGTCGCCGGCACTGACCAGCTCTTCCCACCCGTCCTCCGGGTCGTAGAGGTCGTACACAGCCTCATAAATGTCACCGTATGGCATGGTAGGCACCTCGACAGCCACCGGCATAAACGTTTCCGGAATTGTTTGCCACGCCGGTCAACTGGAATGAACGTGTCGGTTGTTACCGGACATCTTAGGTCATTGAAATCGTTGTGGCAGGCATGGCGACACAGCAACAGGACGAAACAGG
Organism: uncultured Halobacteriales archaeon; assembly: GCA_964583735.1. Taxonomy (GTDB): domain Archaea; phylum Halobacteriota; class Halobacteria; order Halobacteriales; family Haloarculaceae; genus Salinirussus. Next base: position 3,094 of record CAZOWU010000052.1, read on the forward strand.
AGGGTCGGTCCCTGGAACGGACGGCGAGGAGGAGCCGGCGGCGGGCGGGCCACCGCTTCCGCCCTATCCGCCGAACCTGGGTCACCCCGCGTTGCACATGTTCCGGCAGATGCGGGACACACTGGGCTTTGGCGAGCGAGCCCACCGGTTCGAGGACGTTGTCCGGACGCGCCTGCTGGGCCAGGGCGACATCTACCACCTCGGCCACCCGGAGTGTGTCAAGCGAGTCCTGCTAGCCGAACGCGAGAAGTTCCGGAAGTCGGGCGACTTCGGGACGGCCTTCGGCGAGGGGTTGCTCACCGTCGAGGGCGAGGAGTGGCAACAGCAACGCGACGCGCTCCAGCCGCTCTTTACTCGTGACCGGGTGATGACCTACGCCGACGGGATGGTCGAGCAGATGCAGCGGCGGGTGAGTCGGTGGGAAGACGGCGACCGGATGACCCTCCAGTCGGAGTTCACGGGTATGACACTGGACGTGCTCTTCGCGACCATCCTGGGTCGGGAACTGGACCTGGACGGGGACCGCCGACTCCGGGAAGCCGCCGAGGACCTCCACGAGTGGTTCGTGCCCACGTCGTATCTGCTGCCGGAGTGGGTGCCTACCCCTGCCCGCCGGCGCTTCCGGGAGGGGAAGGCGACCATCCGCGAGGAGGCCGACCGGCTGCTGGCCGAGCGGGCTGGCGACGCACCCGCGAACCCCACGGAGGCCGACGACCTGCTCTCGCTTCTGGTTGGGTTGCGCGAGTCCGGGATGGACGCCGCCATGCTCAGCGACGAGCGGCTGCGCGACCAGATGGTCACGATCATCTTCGCCGGCCACGACACCACGACGACGTCGCTGACGTTCGCCTGCTGGGCGCTGGCGAACAACCCCGACCTGAAAGCACGGTTCCAGGCGGAGGTCGACCAGCTCGACGGGCCGCCGACCGCCGACAACGTCGCCGACCTGGAGGTCACCGACCGGGTCGTGACCGAGACCCTCCGCCTGTACCCCCCGGTGTACGCGCTACCGCGGGTCACGAACGAGCAGGTCGTGATGGACGGCTACCGGATCCCCGCCAACGAGCGTGTGATTCTCCCGTTCCGACAGATCCAGCGTGACGAGCGCTTCTTCGACGACCCCCACGAGTTCCGCCCCTCGCGGTGGGACGGTGACCTCCGCTCGGAGCTGCACAACTTCGCCTACGCCCCCTTCGGCGGCGGCCCGCGGATCTGCATCGGTCGGGAGTTCGCGCTGCTGGAGGCGAAGCTCGCGCTGGCGACCATCGGCCGGGAGTTCGACCTCTACTGGCTGGGCGAGAACGACGACGACGGCGAGCCGCCCGTCTCCCCGGAGATGACCCTCCGGATGGAGCAGGGACAGGAGTTCCTGGTCACCGAGCGGTGACCGCGTCCGGGGCGTCGCTGTGGCCCCCGCTCAGAACGTGATGACCTCGTAGCCGTCCGCGACGAGCGAACGGACGCTGGGGTGGCCGTCGTGGTCGTCCAGCCGGACCGCACCGCTGTCGTCGACTGCCTCGTCGACGCCGAAGGCGCCGGCACAGAAGTCACACACACCGGCGTCGTCCTGCACTGCCCGGTAGAGTTCGTGGTAGTCGCTGTCCGGGTCCTCCAGTTCCGGGACCCACTGTGTGCCCGCGCCGTCGAAGATCAGTTCGAGCTCGTCGCCCTCGGTCTCGGCGAACTCCTTTGCGGCCTCGAGCCCGTTGACGAGCCGACCGACGTCGGGGTGCGTCTCGGTCCCTGCGAGAATGATGACTGCTGCGTTCGTCATTGCGCCTTCGCGTAAACGTGGGCGGGGTATATACCGGGGGCGGATTGGCGCGTGCCGCGCCAGGCCGCCCGCAGTCCGGTCCTTTTCGTGATACGAGCCGCGCGTCGACGACCACGACCTGGCAGACTGACGGGTCCCGACCTGACGGTGCTAGCAGGCTCGGCCGGGCATTCGTCTCAGACGGCCGTCACTCCCTGCGGGGCCGGCGAGGGCGACCGGCGACCGTAGTCGTTGGCGGCGCGTAGCCGCAGTCAGTGGCTGTGACTGTGGTCGTGGCCGTGCCCGCTCCCGCCCCGCGAGAACTGCCCCGAGAAGGCCCGTTGGACCACCTCCGATAGCGCCGGGTGGATGTGGACCGAATCCCGGATATCCCGGACCGTCCCCGACCCGGCCTTCATTGCGACCACCACCTCCTGAATCAGGTTGGAAGCCTCGGGGCCCATGATGTGACAGCCCAGTATCTCCCCCTCCAGGTCGACGATGACCTTCACCATTCCCTCGCGTTTCATCGCGTCGCCGCGGGCGGTGTCCTCGTAGCGGTAGGTGTTGGTTGCGTACTCCCCGTCGAGTTCGTCCTCGGTGGCGCCCACGCCCGCAACCTCCGGGGAGGCGAACACGGCGAAGGGCATGGCCGTGTAGTCCACGGGCTCGGGGTCACCGAAGAGATTTCGAACGACCGCGCGGGCCTCGTGGTTGGCGTTGTGTTTCAGCAGGTACTCCCCGACGATATCGCCGAGCGCCCACACGTTGTCGGCGGTCGTCTCGAGGTACTCGTCGGTCACGACGAAGCCCGCCTCGTCGGTCTCGATGCCCGCAGCCTCGACGTGCAGCGTGTCCGTGTTGGGTCGGCGGCCGGCCGCCAGCAGCAGGGCGGAGCCGGTGACGGTCACGCCTGCCTCGTCGGGCTCGCCGTCGAACGCGGGCGGGTACGGCCGGGTCTCGACGACCACCTCGCCGCTGGATGCCGAGACAGCGACAGCCTCGTGGCCGGCGTGGACGGAAAAGCGGTCGGCGTATCGCTCGGTGAACGCCCGGCCGACCTCGGGGTCGGCTTCGGGCAGCAGGTGGGGGCGGCGGCCGATGACCGTCACGTCGCTGCCGAAGGTATCGAAGAAGTGGCCCAGCTCGGCAGCGATATATCCCCCACCGACGACCACGAGGTGGTCCGGTGGCTCCTCGAGCTGGAGCGCTTCGGTGCTGGTGAGGTAGTCGACAGTGTCGATCCCCTGGATGTCGGGAACCGCAGGCCGGGTTCCCGCGGCGACGAGCACGCGCTCGCCACGGAGCCGGGCGCCGTCGTCCACACCACCGGAGACCTCGACGGTTCGCTCGCCGACGAAGCGGGCCTCCCCCTCGTAGAGGGCGTGGTCGGACGAGGAGTGCAGCCCCCGCCGGATCGAGTCGCTGTCCTCGCCGACGTCCTCGGTGACCTCCCGGACGATGTCGGCGAAGTCGACGTCGCGCACCTCGGCGTCAATGTTGAACCGGTCGGCGCGCTCGACGGTCTCCAACACGTCGGCGTGGTACAGGAGCATCTTCGAGGGGATGCAGCCGCGGTTGAGACAGGTGCCCCCGAGCGGTCCCTTCTCGACGATGGCAACCGACTCGCCGCGGTTGACCGCCGCGTTGGCGACGTCCAGCCCGGAGCCCGAACCGATGACGAGGAAGTCGTACTCCTCCATGGTTCCCCCTGGCCGCCCGTGGACAAGAATCCCCGCGCGAGGTTACGTCTCGGTCACCCGACCCAGCCGCCCGTCCGGGCAGCCCGGTCACGCGATACCGGCCCCGGCAAGCAGGAGCCGGACCCCGACGGCTGTCAGGAGAGCAAGGACGACCGTACGCCGGCGGGACTCGCTGGCCCGGACACGGAGCCGCTTGCCGACGGCCACGCCGGCGACAGCGGGGACGGCAGCCGCGGCGGAGGCGCCCACCACGTCGAGCCCGGGGTAGAGCCCGAGCGCCCCGGCCGCTGCCACCCGGACGCCGTTGAGCCCGAGAAACACCATCGCCACGACGCCGACGAACAGGTCGTGTGAGAGGTCACAGCTCCGCAGGTAGGCGATGACCTGGACACCGACGTTCGTCCCGCCGAACAGGAGCCCGGAGACCGCACCCACGCCAGCCATCGCCGGCCAGCTCTCGACGAAACACCGGTCGCGCGTGGCGGCCAGCAACGGAACCGGGACGACCCGCTGTGCGGTGACGACAAAGGCCAGCGTGACCAGGCCGAGTCCAGCCTTCAGCGGGGCCTGCGGGAGACGCTGGAGGACCACCATCCCGGCGACGGCCCCGACCAGCGCGGCGGCGACCAGCGGAGCAAAGCGCCGGCCACAGGTCCGGAGCTGGTCGGTCGACAGGTCCCGTGCCAGCGAGAGGTTGACTGCCATCACCGGCAGAATCATGAACACGACCGCAACCGCCGGGTCGATGACCGAGGCGAGCGCCATCGTTCCCACGAGGGCAAACCCGAATCCGGCGAGACCGTTGACCGCGCCGGCGGCGAGGACGACCGCGGTGATACCGGCGACGAAGACAGGTGAGAGACCCACGGGTCACTGTTGAGCCGAGGCAACAAAAACGGAACTGACGCCCACGTTACCCGGCCGGTCAGTCGACGAGGCCGACGTCGTGGACGTGTCGCTTCAGCTCCGCCTCGGATTCGAAGCGCTCCGCACAGACTCCACAGACGTACTCGTCCGGGTCAGCCATGTGGGGTTCTCTCATCCAGGCTGTACCGGTTGGAGGGGAATAAACGTCTAGCCACCGAGTTCTCCCGCTGCGTCCCGAACCAACCCATCCAGAATTTCGGGCGTCGTGGGGTGGTAGGCCCGGTCCGGGACCTCACGGACGTCGAGTTCCATCTCGACGGCGACCTGCATCGTCTTTGCCATGGCGTCGGCGTGGTAGTGTAACCCCTGCCAGCCCAGCACCGTCCCGTCGGTGCCGACGACAAGCCGGCCCAGCCCCTCGGGGACGTTTTTCGTCCGGAAGACGCCGTCGCTCGCGGTCTCGCGGGTGGCGACGACGTGGTCCAAGTCTGCCTCCCGGGCCGACTCGGCAGAGTGACCGACCCGGGCGTACGGGAGGACGCCCAGCCCCGAGAAGACGACGTGGTGGTGGACGTTCTCGTAGTCGGTCAGTGTGTCGCCATCGCGGTGTGCCAGGATGTTCTCGGCGGCTATCGCTCCCTGTTCCTTCGCGACGTGGAGGATCGGTTCCTTTCCGTTGGCGTCGCCGGCGACGAACACCCGCTCGCCGTCACGGGCTTGCATCGTGTCCGCCACCCAGTCCGGGCCGGGCGAGAGCGGCGTTGCGTCGAGCCCCAGTCCGTCGACGCTGGGGCGGCGGCCGGTGAACGCGAACAGTTGGTCGGCCTCGACCGCTCGCTCCTGGCCGTCACGCTCGACGGTCAGCCGGACACCCTCACCGTCGGGTTCGACCCGCTTTTCGTCGGTGTTCGTGAGAACGGTTACGTCGAATTTCTCGCGATAGTAGTCGAGCAGAGCGTCCCCGAAGGGCGGGTCGGCCTCGTCCAGCGGACGGGTATCGTGCTCGATGACCGTCAGGTCCATTCCGCCGGCCTCGCTGAGATAGGGGACCATCTCCATCCCCACGTAGCCAAAGCCCATCACGACGCCCGTCTCCGGCAGCGTGGTCGCGTCGAGGACGTCCGCGCTCGTCGCCACGTCGGCGTCCGCGAGCCCCGGGATGTCGGGAAGGTTCGGCGTGGACCCGGTCGCAACGACGATGTAGTCGGGTTCGACCGTTCGGTCACCGATAGCCAGCCGACGGTCGCCGACAAACGCCGCCGTCTCGCGGTGGAACGTGACGGCTTCGCGGTCGGCAAGCTTCTCGACCGCGGCCCGACGGTGGGCGGCGAAATCAGCGGTGTGTTCGTCCTTCCGGTCGACGACCCGTTGGAGGTCGACCTCGGGAAGTGGCCCAGTCAGCCGGTCGTCGTGGCGCGCGGCAAAGCGGTGTTCGGCCGCCGAGAGCACCTCTTTCGAGGGCATACACCCCCGGAGGATGCAGAGGCCGCCGCCAGGGTCACCGTCGTCGATGAGTGTGAGCCGGACGTCAGGCGCGTCGGCCAGCCGTTGTGCGACCGCGACGCCCGCGCTTCCGTACGCACCCACGACTGCGACGTGTGTAGTCACAACCAGTGTAGGGCAGCCAGAGGATTATGCCTTCCGTGACGCGGACTCGGCCGCCGATCGGGGACGGAGTCGACGCCACCAGCGAGTCGAGAGCGACCCGGGTCACCGTCGCTCTGTGAGAAAGTCACTCGCCGCCTCGCGACCGCTCTCCAGCATCTCCTGGATAAAGGCAGGGTCGCGGTCGACCTTGGTGGCGCTGTCGTAGCGCTGGCTCATCTCGATGCGCCGGATCTCAGTATGGGTGAACTCGTCAGCCGGAAGTTTGCCCGTCTCGACCCAGTCGTTGACCCGCTCGATGAACCCCAGTTCCTGGTTCAGTGAGATGTTACCGGCGAGTTCGTTGCGCCGGTCGTTGATTTCCAGCGTGCTCGTGGGTGTCTCTTCGACTTCCTGAGGGTTGATCTGGATGATCCACAGCTCGTCGGGCTTGCGGTCGGGGGGCTGGTGCATCAGGTCATAAACCGGCGGATTCTGGGAGAACAGGCCGTCCCAGTGGGAGTGACCGTTCATCTCGACGGCCTCGAAGATGTCGGGGACAGCCGCGGACGCGAGGACGGCGTCGACGGTGACGTCCTCGTTGGTAAACGTCTCGAAGACCCCGCCGTTGACGTCGACGGTACCGACGACCAGCTCCGGCGACTCCCTGCCACACAGCGGCGGGACGGCATCAAAGTCGATGCACGATTCGAGTGCCTCCCGGATGCGGTCTTTCCCGAGTTCGTCGCCGGGGACGTCGTAGGGGCTGACCTGGGGGAACGGGAAGCCACTCTTTTCCAGCCGGTTCAGCGTGGTGACAAAAGAATTCGCCATCCGGTCGCTGTGTCCCTTCGCCGAGAGGGCATCCCACAGCTCCTCGAGCAACTCGACCGACCGCTCCGGCCCCTCCGTCACCAGCCCGTACCAGGCCGCCAGGGCGTTGAACGCCCCACCGGAGGTGCCGCTGATCCCGACGAGTGCGTACTCGGACCAGTCGACCTCCGCGAGCAGCGTCTGAAGGACCCCCGCAGTGAAGGCGGTGTGGCTGCCGCCGCCCTGGCAGGCGATGGCGACGTTGGTCCGGTCGGTCCCTCCGTCCGCAGCCACGTCGGGGTCTCCGGCGTCAGCGGTGTCACTCATCGCTCACTCATAGGTGGTGGTGTAGCCGCCGTCCCAGAGCAGGTCGGCGCCGTTGAGGTGTTTGCCGTGACTCGAGAGGCCAAAGGTAAACAGGTTCGCGACCTCGGCGGGAGTCATCATCTCCTTGGTGCGGGCCTGGCCGAGCATCACGTCCTCGACGACTTCCTGCTTGGGGATCCCCCGCTCCTCTGCGGTGTCTTCGATCTGGTTGACCATCAGCGGTGTCAGGACGTAGCCGACCGACACGGAAAAGGAGCGCAGCCGGCCCTCTCCCTCGGCGGCGATCGACCGGGTCAGCCCCGTGAGCCCGTGTTTGGCAGTGATGTAGGCGGGCTTGTCACGGGTGGCATACTGGCCGTGGATCGAGGACATGTTGGCGATGGCGCCCACGCCATCACCGGACTGTGCCCGGTTGTCCGAGGCGTCAGCTGACGCCTCGCCGTCGTCGGTCCCCGTGATGTGGGGGATCGCGTGTTTCGCGGTGAGGAAGGGCGCACGCAACATCACGTCCAGCAGGAGGTCGTACTGCTCCATCGGGTAGTCGGCGATGCTGTCGATATGCTGGAGGCCGGCGATATTGGCGACGTACCTGAGCTGACCTTCGTCGGCCGCCGCCTCGACCACGGCCGCGACGTCGTCGTCGCTGGTGAGGTCGGTCTCGACGCCCTCGAACCGGCCGGGGGCGTCGAACTCGGCTGCCATCTCGGCGGTGCCGTCCAGCCCCTCGCTGTCGACGTCGGCGCCGACGACGGTCAGGCCATTCATCGCCAGGCCGACGGACGTGGCCCGCCCGATCCCCGAGGCCGCACCCGTCACGAGCGCGACAGTCTCCTCGGTGAAGCGGTCGTCGTCGAGGACCAGCAGGTCCTCCGGAGCCAGTTCAGGTGCGCTGAGTTCGAAGTCGTCTGTCACGAAAATCCCTCACCCGAGCAGACGCCACCGAGCCGTATAAGTCGTACTCACAGGGACGTAAGTTGCGCCCCGCCACATTGCACGGGGCTGGCCCGGCCGGCCGGCACCCACCGGCGACCGGTGTCGGCGTCAGGCAAGTAGCTCCACGCCCAGCACGACCCCCCCAACGACCGCGAA
>CAZOWU010000053.1:0-11221 GCA_964583735.1 uncultured Halobacteriales archaeon
CGCGGCGGGGTCGGACGCGGCGGAGTCGGACGCGGCGGGGTCGGACGCGGCGGAGTCGGACGCGGCGGAGTCGGACGCGGCGGGGTCGGACGCGGCGGGGTCGGACGCGGAGAGGTGAGTTACTCGGCGATGAGGCCGTCCTCGTCGACGCGCATCACGGCCTCGCCGTCGGGGAGGTTCGGCGCGTCGACCAGCCGAACGATCCGTTTGTCCTCCTTGGACTTGCGCAGGTAGAGACGGAACGTCGAGGTGTGCCCGAGGATGTTGCCGCCGATGGGCTGGGTGGGGTCGCCGAAGAAGGAGTCGGGGTTGGCGGACACCTGGTTCGTGACGAGGACGGCGGTGTTGTTGAGGTCGCCGATGCGCATCAGGTCGTGGAGGTGCTTGTTGAGCTTCTGCTGGCGCTCGGCGAGTTCGCCACGGCCAACGTACTCCGCCCGGAAGTGGGCGGTCAGCGAGTCGACACAGAGCAACCGGACCGGGAACTCGTCGTCCTGGCTCTCGCTCGCGATCTCCTGGGCCTTCTCGGCCAGCAGGATCTGGTGGTTGGAGTTGAACGCCTTGGCGACGTGGATCTTGTCGAGTATCGACTCGATGAGCGCCTCCTGGAGGGTCTCGTCGGTCGGGTCCGCGTCGCCCTCCTCGGCGACCCCGTGGAGCACCATCGTGTCTGCGAGCACCTCGTCGGGGTGTCCGAGCAGCATCTGTTCGATGCGCTCGGGACGGAACGTGTCCTCGCTGTCGACGAAGATGGCTGACCCCTCGAGCCCGCCGTGCTCGGCGGGGAGCTGGACGTTGACCGCGAGCTGGTGGGTGACCTGGGACTTGCCGGAACCGAACTCGCCGTAGACTTCGGTGATCGACTGGGTCTCGACGCCCCCGCCCAGCAGGTCGTCGACCTCGTCGACTCCCCAGGTGAGTTTGCCGATCTTCTCGCGGCGCTCTAGGACGGTGACGCCGGACTCGAAGCCGCCGATGTCGGCGGCGTCGCGGGCGGCGTTGATGATGTCGGAGGCAGTCGACTCGCCGATGTCGGCTGTGTTGGAGAGCTCGCCGGGGCTGGCGACGGCGATCCCCTGGTAGGAGTCGAAGCCGTTGTCCTTGAGCTTCTCCGCGGTCGCCGGACCGACGCCCGGCAGCTCCTCGAGGTCCTCTGCTGTGGACATACACCGGGGTTGTGCCTCCCCCCACATAAAGCCTCGTTAACAGCCTAGTGAAAGTAAAACAGCGGGACTGCGACCTGTTGACCGGAGGCGACAGCCGGAGGTTGATGTACGAAGCGCGAGGCACAGCGGTCGCGACGGGGTCCCGTCGCCGGACGTCCGGGACCGGAACGTGCGGCTTAAGCGCGCGAGCGGCCTACACCCGGTAATGAGCCGGTCTGGAACCTTCTGCCCGCGGTGTGGCGACCCAGTCGGGGAGAGCCTCGAGGAGGGGGCGCTGTGTGGCGAGTGCTACCTCGAGGAACACGACCTCGTGGACGCGCCCGACCGGGTGGAGGTCCGGGTCTGTGGCAGGTGCGGCGCGGTCCACCGGGGCAACCGGTGGGTCGACGTCGGTGCCGAGGACTACACGGACGTCGCTATCGAGGAGGTGACGGAGGCGCTGGGCGTCCACGTCGACGCCGAGGGAGTCTCCTGGCAGGTCGCCCCCGAGCAGGTGGACGAGACTACCATCCGGATGCACTGCCAGTTCTCCGGCCTGCTTCGTGAGCGACCGGTGACCGCCGACGTCACAGTCCCGGTGAAGATCAGCCTGGAGACCTGCGACCGGTGTGGCGAGGTCGCCGGGGGCTCCTTCGCCGCGACCGTCCAGGTCCGGGCCGCCGACCGCGAGCCCAGCGACGAGGAACTGACACGCGCCACCGAGGTCGCCAGGGCGTACGTCGCCGACCGCGAAGGAAAGGGCGACCGCGGGGCCTACATCACCGAACTCGGCGAGGTCGAGGGTGGGCTGGACGTCAAGGTCTCGACCACCCAGATCGGCCGGGCGATCGCCGAGCGGGTCGTCCGGCAACTGGGCGGGATGGTCAGCGAGTCCCGCCGCCTCATCACCGAGGAGGACGGCGAGCGGGTCTACCGAATGGCATACGTCGCGCGGCTACCGGCCTACCGGCCCGGCGAGGTGATCGACCCCGGAAGCGGGGAGGGGCCGGTGCTCGTCCGCAGCGTCCGGGGGAATTTAAAGGGTGTGCGGCTGACCTCCGGCGACGGCTACGAAGCCGCCTTCGAGGATGGCGACCGGCCAGAGGCCACCCGGCTGGGCTGGCGCGGGGACGGCCAGGAGACGACGCTCGTCGCCGTGGAAGACGACCGCGCCGTCCAGGTACTCGACCCCGAGACCTACGAGGCCGAAACCATCGCGCGCCCGGACTATCTTGACCCCGACGCCGAGACGGTGACGGTGCTAAAGAGCCGTGCCGGACTACACGTCCTGCCGGAAAAGCAACCACAGGGAAAGTGACCGTAGGGGGAGTGACTGCAAGGAACGTGACTGTGGGGAGTATCAGGCCCGGAACGGGGTCGCCGAGGGCGCACCAGGGGGGATGCCCATCTGACTGCGGGAGTCGTCGTCCTCGGAGCTGGTCTCGCCAGTCTCGGCGTCGCTGTCGGCGTCTTCGGGCAGCCCGTCAACCGCTCCGAGGAGTTCGTGGGCGCGGGACTGTGCCTCCTCGGGGTCGAGTCGGACCCGAGCCGAGTCGTACGTGTCGATGTTGAACACCGACACGACGACCTTGCCGTCCTCAACAGTGACCGACAGTGCGTCGTGGTTCCCCGCCATCGTCGCAACGCGGCGACGGGCAGATATCAGTGCTTGGATCCTCGGCTGTCCGGGTCACTCCCGGAGCTGGCGGACGACTGCCCGGACTCGCTCGGCGTCCTCGCGGGGGACGACCAGCGTCCGGCCGTCGTAGCTCGCCACCGCCAGCCCCTCGACGCCGACCGCGCTGACGTGGCTGTCCTCGCCGGCCGCCAAGACGCAGTCCCTCGTGTCGAGTGCGAGCGTCTCGCCGAGGTGGGCGTTTCCGTCAGTATCCGCCCCAAACACGCGGCCGACGGCGTCCCACGACCCCAGGTCGTCCCACGCGAAGTCCGCGGGCACGACGGCGACGTCCGCCGCCCGCTCCAGCACCGCGTCGTCGACGCTGACGGCCTCGACCGCTTCGAAGCCCACCGCTGGCTCGCCTGCTTCCAGCGCCTCGACCAGCGGGGCCAGCGGCGAGTCTCGGGCGGCGTCGAGCAGGGCCTCGGGCGCCCACGCGAAGACCCCGGTGTTCCAGAGCCACCCTGCCTCGACGTACCGCTTGGCAGTCTCGCTGTCAGGTTTCTCGACGAAGCGGGCGACCTCGCGGTACTCCCCCCGGTCAGCGCCGGGCTCGATGTAGCCGTAGCCCGTGGCCGGCCGTGATGGCTCGACGCCGAGGGTGACCAGCCGACCGGTGTCGGCGGCGACGTCGGCGGCGCGCTCCATCGTCGGCGCGACGTCACCGGTGACACGGTGGTCGCTGGGGAGACAGACCAGGACGCAGTCGCCGACCTGCTCGCGGACCCGGTGGGCAGCGTAGAGGAGTGCGGGGCCAGTGTCCTTTGGCTCGGGTTCGGCCAGCACCGCCGCGCCGGGGGCGTGTTTGCGGACCGCGTCGGTCAGCGAGGGTCGGGTGAGGACGTACCGCTCGTCGGCGAAGCCGGCGCGGTCGACGGTCCGGGCGAGCAGTGACTCCTCGCCACCGAGTCCGAGCAACTGTTTGGGGCGGTCGGGTCGGCTGGCGGGGTAGAGCCGTGTCCCGGTCCCTCCGGCCAGGACGACGGCGACGACGGTCACTCCCACGTCTCGACCGTCCCGTCGCGGATGTCCTCGACACACCCCTTGCAGTCGGGATGGTCCTCGTAGCAGGCCGGCCGACACTTCCCGTCGAGGGTGACCGCGCGGCGCTCGGCGTACCGCCGGCAGACCAGCTTCGCCCGCCCCTCCTCGTCGGTCGGCAGGTCTGCGACCGCGGCTGCTTTCCCCTCGTCGTAGGCCTCCCGGGCCTCGGCGTACTGCCGGCCCGCGGCCCGGAGCTTCGAGCGGAGAAAGCCCGAGAGTCCGTCGGGGTCGCTCATGGGGTTGCTGGGGTCGACAGCCACAAAGACCCTCCGGCTACCTGCGACTGCACCGTCCCGGCCGGGGTCGTGGCAGGTTCCGGGCCGCTTTCGCCCCGGGTTACAAGCCGGCGGCACGACAACGACGACACATGGCGTGGGACGTCCGCCTCGACCACGACAGTTACGGGAGTGCCCGCGAGGAGTTCAGCTGGGACCTGCCCGACGACTACAACATCGCGTACGACTGCCTGCGCAAGCACGACCGTACCGACCGGCCGGCGCTGTACCAGCACGACCCCGGCGGCGACCACGAGACCTACACCTTCGACGACCTCGACGACCTGTCGAACCAGCTTGCCCACGCGCTCGCGAACCTGGGGGTCGACCATGGTAACCGTGTCGGAGTCGTCGTCCCGCAGAAACCGGCGAACCCACTGGCACACTTCGCCTGCTGGAAGCTCGGCGCGGTTTCGCTGCCGCTGTCGGTGCTCTTTGGCGTCGATGCCCTCCAGCACCGGCTCGACGACAGCGGCGCCGAGGTCGTCGTCGCCGACGAGTCGGTGCTCGAGACGGTCCAGGAGGCTGCAGCGGACTGCCCCGACCTGGAGTACGTCGTCGCCGTCGACGCCGACGACCCCGAGGACGCCCACGAGTTCGGCGCGCTCCGCCAGGGGTACCCCAGGAGTATGACCCTCGCCGAGACGGGCCCGGAGACGCCCGCGATCATCATGTACACCAGCGGCTCGACCGGGCCGCCAAAGGGTGTCCTCCACGGCCACGGGGTCTGGGTCGGCCACTGCCCAGCCTTCTACATGTACTTCGAGCGCGACATCGACGAGTCGGTGTTCTGGACGCCAGCCGACTGGGCGTGGATCGGCGCGCTGGGTGACCTGGTCTTCCCCGCCTGGCACTACGGCCGTCCCGTCGTGGGCTACCCGATAGAGGGGTTCGACGCCGAGCAGGCCTTCGGGATCGCCGAGGAGCACGGCGTCACCGACACGTTCCTCCCGCCGACCGCCATCCGGATGATGATGACCGTCGAGGCGCCGGAGCAACAGTTCGACCTCGACCTGAAGGCGGTCTGTTCCGGCGGAGAGCCACTTACTCCGGAGATCCTCGAGTGGGCCGACGGGACGCTCGATGGCGTGGCGGTCAACGAGCTGTACGGCCAGACCGAGGCGAACCTGCTGGTGACCAACTGCCGGGAGTGGTTCCCCGCACAGGCCGGCAGCATGGGCAAGCCCGTCCCCGGACACGACGTGGCGGTCGTCGACCCCGAGACGGGCGAGGAGCGGGCAGAGGATGAGGTCGGTATGCTTGCTGTCCGCCGCGACACAAGCGACCCGGTCGTCTTCGAGAACTACTGGAATCGCCCGAAGAAGACGGCGGCAGTGACTGTTACCGACCCCGGCGGCAACGACTGGCACCTGACCGAGGACCTGGGTTACCGCGACGGAGACGGGTACGTCTGGTTCAAAGCCCGCGACGACGACGTGATCATCACGTCGGGCTACCGGGTCGGCCCCGGTGAGGTCGAGAGCGCCATCCTCGAACACGACGACGTCGAGCAGGCCGGCGTCGTCGGGGTTCCCGACGAGACGCGCAACGAGGTGATCAAGGCCTTCATCCAGCCGGTGGTGGGCGTCGAGGCCGACGACGAGCTCCGCGGGACGGTCCGCGACCTCGTGCGCGACAGCCTCGCGGAGTACGAGTACCCACGCGAGATCGAGTTCGTCGAGGAGTTGCCGACGACCACGACCGGCAAGATCCAGCGCCGGAAGCTCCGCGGCGAGGAGGAGTAGCAGGCGCGCCGTCCGACGCAGTCACACGAGCGAGTCGATGCAGTCACACGAGCGGGTCGACGCGGTCATGCGGATACACTTTCACCCCGCCTGCGGAACCTTTTATACCATCGGGCAGCAACCGTCGTATGTCTCCCACCGAAACACAGACCGGAGACAGTGAAAGCAATGAGTGAGACAGATTTGCGTACCCACGCGAGCGAGATACACGAACAGTTTGCGGACCACATCGACGTGACCGTCGAGGAGGTGACCGAGCGGCTGGACACGCTGGTCAACGAGTACAAGGTCCCCATCAGCGAGGCCCAGCGCAGCGTCACGAACACCTACCTCGACGAGGCCGGGATGGAACGCGAGGACATCTCCCAGGGCGGCGGGAACGACCGCGTCGAGGCCGCCGACATCGACTCCCCCGAGCAGTGGGTCGACCTCACGGCGAAGGTCGTCGACCTCTGGGACGCCCAGAGTGACGCCGTCGCCCAGGTCGGTCTCCTCGGTGACGAGACCGGAACAGTCAAATTCACCAAGTGGTCGAAGTCGGACCTGCCTGGCCTCGAGGAGGGCCAGGTCTACGACCTCCGGAACGTCGTCACTGACGAGTACCAGGGCCGCTTCTCGGTGAAACTCAACCGGACGACTGTCATCGAGGAAGTCGAGGAGGTCGTCGAGGTTGGCGACGACGCCATCGAGGTCGAGGGCGCGCTGGTTGACATCCAGTCCGGGTCCGGGCTTATCAAGCGCTGCCCCGAGGAGGACTGCACCCGCGTCCTCCAGAACGGACGCTGTTCCGAGCACGGCGAGGTCGAGGGGGAGTTCGACCTCCGGATCAAGGGCGTGCTCGACAGCGGCACCGACGTCCACGAAGTCATCTTCGACAAGGAGGCCACCGAAGACCTGACCGAGATCGGCCTGGAACAGGCCAAGGAGATGGCCATGGACGCCCTCGACACGAGCGTCGTGGCCGACGAGATGCGCGAGAAGACGCTTGGCCGGTACTACCGTGTGGTCGGGCCGACGCTCGGCCGGTACGTCCTGGCCAACGAGACCGACCACCTGGCCGGGGGGGTCGACCCCGAGGCCGCCCTCATCAAAGCGAGGTCGGTCTGAGATGGCGAGCACCCCAACCCGCGAGGTCGCACGGCGCGTCTTCGCACGCGAATTCAACGACGCCAGCTTCACGTTCAAGGAATCGGACGACGAGCGCGCGCCGGTCTACCTGTTGCTCCCGACCGGCGAGCGTGCCAACCGCATGTTCATCGTCGGCACCCTCACCGAAACCGAGGACGTCGGCGAGGACTCGGAGTACTGGCAGGGCCGGGTCGTCGACCCCAACGGTGACACCTTCTTCAGCTACGCCGGCCAGTACCAGCCCGATGCGGCGAGCGCGCTCCGGGAACTGGAACCCCCGGCGTACGTCTCGGTGGTCGGCAAGCCCCGCACCTTCGAGACCGACGACGGGGAGGTGAACGTCTCGGTCCGGCCGGAGTCGATCACCGAGGTGACCGAAGCCGAGCGCGACCGCTGGGTGGTCGAGACCGCCGAACGGACGCTCGACAGGATTCAGGCCTTCGAGAGCGAGACGCCGGAGGCGTCTCACGAAGGCGGTGACGCCGCCGGAATGGACGAGTACGTCGAGATGGCCCGCGAACAGTACGGCGGCTCCGTCGACGCCTACAAGCGGGCCGCGATCGAGGCCCTGGAGAGCCTCGACGGCGAACACGAAGCCGAGGCCGAACCCGAAGCCGGCGTGTAACGTAACCGGCCGCACACGCTCCGCACCCCCTTCCGTTCCTCCCCGCGTTTCGCCGCCGTTGCCGGCCCCGTGGGAGGGCTGGTCATGCGTTCGTCTGACAAACGATTAAGTGTCAGGAGTGAGAATTCATTCGTACGATGGGCAACAAAAACAAGACGATCTCCTTTCGCGTCAGCCAGGAGAAGTTCGAGACGCTCCGGGACATCGCGGAGGAGCGTGATATCTCGCTTTCGGCGGTCTTCCGTGACTACGTCGACATGCTCGTTGCCCACGACGGCCAGGTCGAGGTCGTCCCCGAACACGAGGTCAGCGAGTCCGACGGTTCCGGTACGGAGAGTTTCCCGCCGAAAGTCGAGGTGCCCAAGAGTTTCGTCCGCGAACACGAGCGCCTCGAACTCGAGGCCGAACACCTCCGCGAGCAACTCGAGGAGCACAAGCGCTACGTGACGAAGCTCCGCCAGGAGATCGACGAGGCCGACCAGGAGGACGTTGTTCAGCTCGAGGAACTCGACGGCGAGGGGGAGAAAGAACCCTCCTACCGGATCGGTTCCAGTTTCGAGGACAGCTCTTTCTGAGCTCCTGCCGCCTGGCTGGCGCCCGTTCCGTCCCTCTTGCTACCGCACGAGCCCCTGCTTGAGCTCCCGAACCTCGCGTGCTGCGTCGTCCTGCCCGTCGACATCCGCAAGCGCCTCCGCCGCCTCCAGGGTGCGGACGGCACTGTCGAGAAACGAGAGGATGTCGCCGGGGTAGGCATACAGCATGTAGTCGTCGCCCATCACGTCGACGATGGCGTCCGGCCCCAGCCCCTGCTCGCGCAGCTCCAGCAGGTAGCGGACGAACTTCCGCTCCGGGCAGCCACAGTGGGGGCTGGCCTGGCAGTCACAGTCCATGAAGTCCTCCGCGAAGTCGAGTACGCGGTCCCGGGTCGCGTCGTCGAGTTTCGAGAGTCCCTCACCCGAAAAGAGGATGTCCAGCGTCGCTCCCTTGAAGGCTCCTTTCGGGAAGGAGGTCTCTAACTGCGAGGCGATCTGCCGGTGGTTCTTGATGTAGACTTTGTCGGTGACGGCCACGCTTAGTGTATCTACCGGGGTGGCGATGCAAAAGGGACTCGGACCACGCGGGGAGTTCCCGGCCGGCACCCGGTATTTAGTGACCGGCTGCCGAGGACGTCTCATGAACGCGCCCGATGCTCTCGACGTCGAATCGGCCGACAGCACGCGAGTCCGGCTTTGGCGGCGCGTACCCGAGGAGGCGAGGGAGGCCGTCCTGTTCGTCCACGGCGCCACCTACGGCGGGCAGGCGGCGTTCGCCCCGGAGGGGTACTCGTGGCTGGACGACGTCGCGGCCTCCGGGCGCGGGGCCTACACACTCGACGTCCGAGGGTACGGAGACGCCGAGCGACCGCCGGAACTCGACGCGCCCGCCAGGGAGGGGGACCCCGTGGTCCGCGCGGGGACGGCCGCACAGGACGCGAAGGCAGCCCTGGCGGCCGTCGAGGAGGGTTTCGAGACGGTCCACCTGGTCGGCTACTCCTGGGGGTCCATGACCGCCGGCATCCTGCTCGACGACCTGGGTGCCGAGGTGGCCTCGCTGGTCCAGTACGCTCCCGTCTACTCGCCGGCCGCCGACCGGGAGGCGGACTTCTCGCCGGGTGACCCGCCCGCGGCCTACCGGACGGTCACCGAGACCGACACGCGCGAGCGGTGGGCGAGCCAGTACCCAGAGGCGGTTCCCGGGGAGGCCTTCGACGCGTTCTGGGAGACGCTACTCGACTCCGGCCAGCACGTCGGGGAGGGCCGGGTGGTCGCCCCCAACGGGACGCTCGTGGACCTGACGGCCGCCATCGACGAGCCGCTGTACGACCCCGACGCCATCGAGGTACCGACACTCGTGGTCCGGGGTTCGCTCGATACGGCCTCGCGCCGCTCGGACGCGCTCGCGCTGTACGACGCCATCGGTGCCGACGACCGGACGTACACCGAGGTCGCCGGCGGTACCCACTTCATGCAGTTCGAGTCGGTTCGCGCGAAGCTGGTCGGGACGGTGCGGGCGTTTCACGACCGGGTCGAATCGGGACGAGAACGCGCAAGGGGCGCCCATTCGGAACGGGACGCGCGGCTAACGTAACGTATTTGAGGCGCTCGCGGATTAGGTACGCGTGCACACCGCGTCCGGGTTAGGGTAGTGGACTATCCTTCAGCCTTGTGGAGGCTGAGACGCGGGTTCGATTCTCGCACCCGGACCTTCTCACGACGACCGTACGGAGGAGTGGAAAGTCCCGGGAGAGAATCACATCAGGGAGGTGGCGCGCAGCGGAGCGAGCACGTCCGACCGTGGTTCGATTCTCGCACCCGGACCTTCCATTCCGCTCCACTCTTGTGATTTCTGGTGGTTCTCGGAGCAAAGAGAACCCATGACAACAACCACAGAGAGGGGGTTCGACGGCGGTCGAGCGTCACTCGAAGTCCGGTTCGCGGCCCTCGAGGAACGCGACTGCGGCCTCGCTCGCGTTCTCGTCGCCCCGGAGTTCGTCGATGTACTCGCGTGCGCGACGATACTCTTCCAGCGGCCAGTCGGGTTGCCCATCGACCGCCGAGGCTTTCGCAGCCCGGACTGCATCGGGGTTGTTTTCGGCAACGGACCGGGCCAGGTCCCGAGCGGCTGCCTGGGGGTTGTCGTCGATCTCCGAGGCGAACCCCAGGTCGTAGGCCCGCTGTGCGGGGAGTTCCTCGCCAGTGTACGCCAGCCGCCGCGCGACGCCGTCCGGCAGGACGCGCCTGAGCGGGCCCAGGCCGCCGATGATCCCGACGTTTATCTCGGTGACCGCAACGTGAGCGTCCGGACCGACGATGCGGTCGTCACACAGCGACGCGAGGATCGCGCCCGCCCCGACGGCAGGCCCGTCGACTGCTGCCACCAGGGGGACTGGAAACTCGTAGACCCGCTCGAACGTGCGCATGTAGATCTCGGTTGCGGCGTCGCCCCGCGGGACGTCCGTCGCGGTGAACTCGTTGACGTCGTGCCCGGCGGAGAACGTCCTGTCACCGCCCGTCTCGAGGACCACTGCCAACTCGTCATCGCGAGGGAGCCCAGAGAGCACCGCGCCGAGCGCCTCGAGGTCCTCGTACCGGAACGCGTTGACTGGCTCGCGGGTGTAAGTCAGGACCCCGACCCGACCGTCGACGTCGTAGGAGATATCTCGGTCCATAGGTCACATCACTGTCGGCCAGCGACATAATCGGTTGGGGGTTTTTCATACCGGCCCTCGCCGGCCCCGCGCGTCCCGGTTGCAGTCAACCGACTGGACCTGCAACCACGAGAGTGTACGGCGACTTCCGGTCGAGAACCGTGCGGTACCAGGGTGCCGCCTCCCGGACACTCCCCACTAGCTCGTCGAATGGAACGTCGATGCCGGTCTCTTCGAAAACGAGAGCGACGCCATTCGTCACGCGTTCCGGCTCAGTGTCAGGCACGGTCGGGCCTGGCGACCCGGAACCGAGCACAGTAGCCGGTTCGGAGACGGGACTTGACATCCTCCCCGCCCTGAAGCGCTGTCTCTTACCCACAAATCGAGTCGCTAT
>CAZOWU010000054.1:0-11040 GCA_964583735.1 uncultured Halobacteriales archaeon
TGTCGGACTCGACGGACGGCGGGTTCCGCCCGAGGTGCCTCGCGGCGCTGCCTGTCCTGTGGCTGTCCACTCCGAAAACGGGGGTGGCCGCGTTCCGGGCTGCGTTACCGCGGGCGCCCCCCGGCGGGTCGCTCCAGCTTGGATTCGTCGAACTCGACGTCCCAGTCGGTCACCATATCCGCGATCCCGTCGAAGACGTGTGTCTCGTCGGCCTTGTAGAACCGCGAGCCAAATTCCCCGTCGGCGACGAACTCAAAGCTGCCGGTGTCTAGCGGGAGGACCAACACACCGCCGTCGGTCTGCATGTACACCAACTCGGCGAACTGTATCTCGTCGTTGTCGACACCGACGACCACGTCACCCGGATAGATCTTCGGTTCGTCCATCCCCTGTGGAATAAAGTGGTCGGCATCCGCCACGCGCGGCAACTCAGGGAGGTCCGTCACCGGCAGGTCCTCCTGACTCATTCCCGAGTGGATCAGTATGTTCCGTCGGCCGTCCTGTATTTGTTCCATACTATGAGCTACAATATATCCGGGACAACTTATATGATAGTGGTAAATGATTCGGTACTGATACTGCAGCCCGGGGGAGTCAGCCCGCTACTCCGGGCCCGACGGACAGATGTCGAGTTGTGTACGCGTCACTCTCGAGTCCTCGGAGAGGCTGTCGACCCAGAGACGGAGCGGTGCCGGGTCCGCGACCGCGACCACCACCCGGTTCCCGTCGTCGGGTTGTCGGACGGGAACAGCCGTTCCGTCGGCACGGCTCGCAGACGCGTTGAGCACTTCGCCGCTGACTACGAGTTCGGCCCGAAAGTGGGTGCTGTTCGTCGAGGCATCGAACGACTCGGTCTCACTGCCCCCGAGCAGCGTCCGCTCGATCTCGTAGGCAGCCTCGTGTTGGACTTCCGGGTCACCGTCGAACCCGGGACACTCGTACTCCCCGAGGACGTCAACATCCGGCGTCCCGTCTGTCGTGCCGCCGGTCAAAACGACGTACAGGCCGGTAAACCCGAAGGCCGTTGCTCCGATACCGACGACGACGACAACGAGGATCAGTGCCCGGTACGCGGAGTTGTCGTCTGCCATCGGCACGGGGTTCGGTACGGCAACTTAAAAGATATCCCGATCCGGGTGCACGGGACAGGTGGTCAGGAGTCGTCGAGTTTGCGCGCCGCCTGGTAGGTTGGATGTGTCGCCAGCACGATGGCAACGACGCCGAACGCCCCGAACGCGAGGTTCGTCGACCCGTACCCACCGCCGACGACCAGCGGACCGACGAGGTTGAGCGCGATCAGAGCGAACCCGACCAACAGCCCGCCGGTTCCGGCGATAACGATCCGTTTCAGTTGGGTCGTGTCGGTGGTTTTGATCCTGAACATTGCTGTGGATGTCCCGAGGCCGAGTTGCGGTATTTCGGACAGGGCAGTATCGTCGACCCGGTGAGGGAAACAACACGCCCGGCGAATAAAAAAGTCGGGTGCAACAGGAGTCGGTGCACAGTCGCCACACTACCCTGGCACCAACGCAGTCCGCGTCGCGGGGACCCGGCCAGAGCCAGAGCAACCCGCGACACTGGGTCGCTTGCGGGCGGTGGAAAGGTGAGCGTGGCGGGACGGCTCCCACAGGTCGACGGCACGCGAGGGGGACTCGGGACCCGACGCGATTCTCGAGACAGCCAACACCCGCGACGGGTCGCCGGTTATCGGGTTTCTCCCCGGGTCGGGTGTGCGCTCGGCCCACCGCCAGCACGGCCGCGGGGCTCACCGTCGGAAAAAAACGAGAAATCGGGGTTCGGTCAGTCGTCGGCCGGGATGGCGTCGGAGGTGGCGCCGTACTCGGCTCCACCACTGACTCTGTCGATGTTGTTGATGACGTAGTTGATGACCAGGAACGAGAAGCCGTACTTGGCGACGATGTCGAAGGCACTGTAGCCCCAGGACGTGATGCCCGCATCGGCGATGATACCGGCGCCTTCGTTCCCGAGTGCCCACCAGATGGTGTACCCGAACCACAGGACGACGGTCAACAGCTTCAGCGTATTGAAGATGTCCCCGGTCCCGGCTGCCTTGGCGTCATCGGGCCACTCGACCAGCAGGATGTACACGACCACCAGGAAGAACGTGCAACTGACCCCGTACCAGAACCACCGCATGAGGTGTGAGGAGGTGGTCAGGGCCGCGGCGAGCCCGGTGATCATGATGCCGACGTCGAAGACGATGGCGGTGAAGATCTTCGTCAGGTTCGACCCGGCGATCAGGCCGAGCGCCAACAGGATGAACGGCGTCGAGAACGCCCACGTGAGGTACCGACCCCACAGGCTGATCGTGCCCTCGACGGTTTCACCGCTCCCTGCCAACGTTGTCGTCTCCCCGGCCAGTGCGTGGCCTTCCGGCATCTCGAGGATGCCGATCGTCAGGCCCGAGGCAAGGCCGGAGTAGCTAACGATCGACACCGCCGACACTGTCATTGCTGACACGACGATCAACTGTCCCCGAGGATCCGACACGTTCCGTGCGAGGAACATGAAGAACAACAGTGTCAACCCGGCCAGTCCGATGTTCACGTAGATCGAACTGCCGAGCGCCGCGTCGTTCAACACGTGTTCGAACAGGTCCCCTTGGCTCACTTGCATGACCAAGTCGGTCAACCCCAATGGTGCTGTCATAATCCACACGGACTGAGGAACTGATGGATAATAAAGGTATGCGGTGAATGATTAGGTACATTAATCCCCTAATATTACTGATCGACCCGGCACCAGCCGCATAAAAGAACAACAGGACAACTGCCGTCGATGTTGGCAAATCGCTGCTAAGACGCCCGAACACCGGACTATTCTGCTGACACGTGCGCAGGTGTCTGGTGCCGTTGTCGGGCCCAGGTCCGGCCACGGAGCCTGCGGTATCGTCTGCTCCCCCGGTCGTAGCCTACTGTCGGCCTGACCTGGTACCAGTCTCTCCCGGTCGCTCTCAGAGCCTGCGGTACAGCCAGAACAGAAGCGCCGCAGAGCCCACCCCGAGCGCGGAGACGTGACGGGCGTCTACCCCACCGGCCCCGCCGGACGCATACACCGTGATGCCGTACCCGTAGAACGTCTCGATCACGTCGCCCGAAGCGACGCCGGCCACCGCGACCGCGACCGGGATCAACACGAGCGCTCCACCCTGTGCGGCGAACAACATCAGGAGGTCCTCGGTCCGGATCAACCGTCGCGCCTTTGCGTCACTCAGCGAGCGCCGGTCGACGACGTAGATCTGACGCACGAGCACCAGCCCCGCACCGAAAGTGACGAGGACGCCGACGAGTGCGAGGTCGACGATCGCCAGGCTGAGCGTCTCTGACAGCACCTCCGTCCCCTCGACCGACCGGATGCGGTCACGGCTGAGGTACAACACGGGGGCGAGCAGCCCCGACAGCCCCAGCAGGCCGACTACGATGCGGATTTTAGTCGCGATTCGGAGCGGGAACGTCCGGCGGACCGTGACCTCAGCCTGGTCGTAGGCATTCCCCTCAAGAACGCGGTCCGTGACGTCGTTGTCGTCCGAAGTCATGTTCCGATATCAAAGCTAACTGTCTAACGAACGCGAGACACAGGTTTCTTTCGATATGTAGCCCTGTTGATAGTTCTGTGCCCTCCTGGGACTGCGCTGTGGCCGCCAGTCGATGTCAGACGCCGACGTGCCACGCGCCGTAGCTCACGAGCAGGCCGAACAGGGCGAGCCCAGCACCGAGATATCCGATCGGGTGGAACCCGTAGCTCACAATGAGGGGCACCGCGCCCACGACCAGCAGGATGCCGCCGTAAAGCGCCCGTCGCTCTGCCATATCCGATCAGAGGTGTGGGCAGGGCAATAAATTGGTCCGGTTCGAGTGTCGCGTCGACCGGGTCGGAGGCGTTTGCTCCAAGCCCACAGAGCCTCCGGCGGTCGGGTGTGCCGGTGGTCCGGTGGTCCGGATGGTGGGCGGGGTGTGGCGACCGGAACTCCCGGTTCGGGGGTAGTCTGCTGACCGCTGGCGTTTCGAATGCCGCGGCACTCACCGGGCTGGCGGGGTTTCGCTTCACCCGCCTGCAACGCACCGTCGAGGGCGAACTGGCTCGCCGGTGTTGGCGGAGACGCTATGTGTTCGGCGTGACCGAACGCCAGATGCGTGGGACTGTTCTCGGTCGGGGCAGGTCGTGAGGAAGGGGGATGCCGGGAGCCAGCCAGCGACCAGGACTGATACGGTCGTGCGTACGCAATTTCAGCAGTCTCGGGGAGAATCGACGTTTCGGACCACGGAACCCGTCTTCTGCTTCGTGGGTTTGCAAAGAATTACGCACGACCGTATGACGCGACCACCAGCGCCACTGTGGCGGGACGAGGGCCGCCCGCCCGGGTCGCTCACGAGCGGAAGACGACAGCCACGGCAGCCGCAAGCGAGACACCGAACCAGAGGAGCAGGCCGATCGCCGCCGGGAGCGTGGCCGCGGCGACGGGGAGTTCGCTCGCACCGGTCGGCGCGACGGCCAGCGAGAGGACCAGGCTGCGGTAGGCGGCGTTCGGGCTCAGGGCGACCATCGCGGTCAGGTCTGACGCCGAGACAAGCCCGCCCGAGAGCGCGGCGACCACGCTACTGTCGAAGCCGACGACCAGTGCGAGCACCAGCCCGGTGGCGAGTGCGAGGCCAGCACGCGTCGAGCGGGCGGCTGTCGAGACCAGCACTGCCAGCGCGAGCACGACCGCCGCGAAGACTGCCGTCACGACGACAAACCGCAGGAAAACGACCGGGGTGTCGACGGTGTCGTGGACGGCGACGACGGAGACCGTCTCGCCGCCGACGGTCGCGACCGTAACCCCGACGCCAACGAACGAGAGGAGGACGATACCGAGGAACGGGACCAGCCGTCCCAGATACACGCCGAGGACGTACTCGCCCGCCGTGACAGGAAAGGTCCGGATGGCCTCTATCTCGCCGCGCTCGTGGTCGCCAAGCACCGCGCGATAACCCAGCGCGAAGCCCAGCACCGGAACCAGCGCCTCGTGGGGCAGGAGCAGGTCCAGCACGGCCGGCAGGTAGCCACCCGGCGCCGAGAGGAGGGTGAGCGCGACCACCAGCCCCACGTAGCCCACGGCAAGCAGGGCAACCACGCGGGTCCGGAGGACGGTCTGGAACTCCCGCTGGGCGACAGCCATCGTCCTGTCCAGCCGCGTCCGGGGGTGAGTCACTCCCCCTCACCCTGCTGTCTGCCGGCGTAGACCGTCGGCATCTCGGCGCCGACGAGTGCTTCGAGTGCACCTGCGAGCGAGTCCGTCCCGGTCTCCTCCTGGAGCGTCCCGGGCGGGTCAGCCGCGACGAGCGTCCCCCGGTCGAGAACCAACACCACGTCCGCGACACGCTCGGCGGCGGTCAGGTTGTGTGTCGCGAGCACGACCGCGTCGCCGGTGTCGGCGACCTCCTCGATGACTCCGGTGATGTAGGCAGTCATCATCGGGTCCAGCCCGCTCGCGGGTTCGTCGAGCAGGAGCACACCGGGGTCGCCGACGGTGGTCAGTGCCAGCCCGAGCAGGCGGGTCATCCCGCCCGAGAGAGCGTCGACGGGGCGGTCGGCGACCGGCGTCAGCCCCACCCGGTCCAGCGTCGCGTCCACGTCGACTTCGGCCTCGACCAGCGAGCCGTAGAAGCCGACCGTCTCGGCGACGCTGAACTGCGGGCGGAAGGCGGGTGTCTGTGCGAGGTAGCCGACCGGCCGGTCGCCCACGGCCTCGACCTCGACGCTACCGCTCGTGGGCTCGAGCAGCCCGCCGAGCAGCCGCACGAGCGTGCTCTTGCCGGAGCCGTTGGGTCCGACGAGACACGCAACGGTCCCCGGCGCCAAATCGAAGGAAACCTCCTCGAGCACCGTGAGGTCGCCGTAGGCGTGGCCCAGCCCCTCGACGTCGATGACTGGCCCTCCGCCGGGGCCGTCCGCCTCAGCCGTCACGGCTGGTCACCCCAGTGTCCACGCCGAGCCGGGCGAGTACCTCCGGCCGGACGGGCCTGGCCAGCGGGGCGGGGTCGATGGCTCCCTCGGCGCGCAGCCCGGGGACGGCACGCTGGAACCCGCGCATTGCGGCGACTGCCGGCGAGTGGGCCACCGTGGCCGCGCCAGCCGACCGGCCCGCGGCGGCGTCGACGGCGTCGGTCGGCCGGTAGGGACGGTCGAGGACCCCGTCAGCGGTCCGGTCGCGGCCCGGGATAGCACCCCAGTAGTTGCCGCGGCCGTCGACGGCCCAGGTGTCGCGGCTCCCCGGCGCGACCTCGACCGCGCGGCCGTTCGCGAGGATGTCGTTTTCCGCGATGTCGTTCGTGGGCAACAGGGTCCCGTCGCGCACGCCGGCGTCGTTCCGGACGACGGTGTTGTGGGTCACGAGCGAGCGGTCAGCCCCGACCGAGAGCCCCAGCCCGTTGTCGGCGAGCACGTTCTGCGCCACGAGCGACGTGCTCCCGCTGACTGAGACCCCTCTCCCCGAGTCCCGGACATCGTTATCGACCACCAGGTTCCCCCGCGGCCGCGTCATCAGGATGACCCCCACCTCCGTCTCCCGGGCCGTGTTGTTGGCGACCAGCGTGTCGCTGGTGTACATCTCGTGGACGCCGTAGCGCATTCCACGCATGGTGTTGTCACGGATGACGAGTCCGTCGGCGTAGTGCGTGTAGACCCCGTCGCGGCCGCCGCGGAACGACGAGTCCTGCACCACCACCCGCGAGTACATCGCCAGCACGCTCATGAAGCCGTCGCCCCAGTCGTCGGTCCCGCGGACGGTGACGTTCGTGACGGCGGCTGTCGAGCTGTTGAGCAACACGATACCGTTCGCGGGCGTGTCGACGGTGACGGTGTCCACGAGCGAGCCGTGGGCGTCGGCCATCCGTATCCCGGCGTCGCCCTCGCCGTAGACCAGGCGCACGCGGCGGTCCCAGTCGGACCCGTCGTCGTCCGCCCCGGCGGAGGCGTTCCCGAGGTCGCGGTCGCCGACCCCGGTCACCCGCAAGTCAGTGACTGCGACCCGCGGCGAGCGGACCGTCAGGACGCTCCCGGTTCCGCCCCCGTCGATGACTGTCGCGTTCCCGGCACCCGCGAGGGTGACTGGCTTGGTGACCGTCACCGAGCCGTTGTAGGTCCCCGGCGGGAGGCGGATAGTCTCGTTCGGCTCCGCTTGCTCCAGTGCCGCCTCGAGCGTCGGAGTGTTCCCCTCTCCGACGACCACGGAGACGGGGCGGTCCCGGAGCGCCCGAGTTGTCGCGACGGTCCGGTTCGCCCACGCCTGCTGCTGGTCGACGCGCTCGCCCAACACCGCTCCGCGCGGTCGTGTCGTCCCGGTACGGCGCTCGACTGCCCCCCAGTCGACGACCGCTCCGCCGTATCGGTCGGCGAAGCCGGCCGCGTCGGCCCGGTCGGCGAACGCGAGGACCGCCGACCCGGCCGGAGTCCGGGCGCCGCTGTCGACGACGAAGTGGGCCTCGGACGCGCGGACCCAGCCCCGCTCGATGTTGTTTCCGAGCGTGACGTAGCCGGCGGCAGTCAACTCGGGGCTGGTGCCCGAGTAGTCGGTCACGAACACCGCCAGCGGACGGCCGTAGGTCCCGCCTCCGCCTGTTCCGGCCTCCTCGACGAGTGCCTCCATCCCGTAGTAACCGACGACGTACTCGTACTGGGCGTAGAAGGCCTGTGCCCTCGGTACAGACCAGCCTCGCGACTCGGCCTGGCGGACGTCGACCCCGGTCATCCCTGTCGTCAGGGTGTCCTCGAAGGTGACCGGCGAAAACGACCGGTCGGCATCGGGAGTGACCAGAAAGCCCGTCCCGGCGAGGAGCAGGATAATCACGAGCCCCAGCCCGACCCAGCCGACCCCGACCCGTCCTGCCATCTCAGCCCATGCCCAGCCCCGCGATGGTCTCTCTGGTGACGTCCTCGACCGCCAACAGCGTCCCGCCGTGGTCGTCGCTGAACGAGTCGGCGTCGGCCTCCGCGGCGAACCCGATGAGGTCACGCCCCATCGCTCCCTTCACCTCGGAGTCGGCGACGAAGGTCACCGCTGTCGCCTCGACGAAAGCGTCGGCCGACGGGTGGGTACTGATCAGCGTCGAGTCACCGTCCTGGGTGACCTCGTAGTCCACGCTCGAGTAGTCCGTAACGTAGAAGCCGGTCCGCTCCCAGCCCCGGTCCTGGCGCTCGAAGTCGTACTGGAACGCCTCCCACGTGCTGTCGAACCGCGCGGGGTTGTCGTGGCCCGACGGCTGCTCGTCACGGTAGAACACCTCCGCGCTCGGGCCGGGGTGGTTCGGGACCACCATCCCGCAGACCTCACACTGGTCGTCGGTCGTCAGCGTGACCGGCCCGGGCTGTTCACCGTCGCCGTCGCCACCGAGGCAGCCAGCGACGCTCGCCGCGGCTGCCGCGCCGACGCCACCCAGTACTCGACGGCGCGTGACGCCACCGACCCGACGTCTCTGCTCCAGGCTCTCTTTGCCCCCGAGCGAGGTGGCGTATGAGTGGCCGTGAGCGTGATGACAGTGGTCACACATTATTGGTTGTTGTCATGATTATTGGCGTGGCCTACTGAAATACTCGTCACTCCTTCCTGCACCACTGGATTCGACGATGGATTTATTAAACCCAGTTCGGGCGTTCTAGACGCATACTAACTCCACACACAGTGGGTCAAATCGACAGCCCGTCGTCTCTCCTCGTGACGCGGACTACACGGGCGACTTGGAGGGGGCGGTCGGGAGTCCACGCGTTCTTAACGGTGGCCGGCCAATCGGGCCCATGGAGACGCTCAACCGGATGGCCACCGAACTCGTCGACGAGGCCATCGACTTCGCCGAGGAGCTCACTGTCGAGGTCCACGGCCTCACCGGCGACGCCGCGGTGCTGGATTTCGGCGTCGACCGCCCGGGCGCCGTGGAGGCGGGACTGCTGCTCGCGGAGGTCCAGACTGCCGGGCTGGCAACCGTCCAGACCGGCGTCGGGACTGTGGAGAGCACCCCGCTCACCCACGTCGAACTCTCGACGGACCACCCGGCGCTGGGGCTGCTCTGTGCAGGCAAGGCCGGCTGGGAGCTCAGCGTCGGCGACTTCGAGGGGCTCGGCAGTGGACCTGCGCGCGCGCTCGTCGCCGAGGAGGATATCTTCGGCCGCGTGGGCTACCGCGAGGACGCCGACTTCGCCGTACTGGCGGTCGAGACCGACCAGCTTCCCGACGAGGAGGTCGCACGCGCCGTCGCCGAGCGAGCCGGCGTCCCCGAGTCGGCGGTGTTTCTCCCTGCCTACGCCACCGCCTCCGTCACGGGCAGCGTCGTCGCCGCCTCGCGGGCCGCCGAACTCGCGACACTCCGACTCGCTGAATCGGGCTACGACCCCGCGAGCGTCCTCTCGGTGACCGGTCGGGCACCGGTCGCACCGGTCGCCGACGGGGAGGAGGCGGCGATGGCGCGGACGACCGACGCGCTCGTCTACGGCGGACAGGTTCACCTCCACCTCGAGGACGCGGTCGAAGACCCCGAAGCAGTCGCCTCGACGGCTGCCGCGGAGTACGGCCGGCCTTGCGCGGCGGTTTTCGAGGGCGTCGACTGGGACCTGGCCGACCTCCCGGTCGACTTTTTCGGCCCCGCGCAGGTGACGGTCGACGTCCTCGGCGGTGCGACCCACGTCGTCGGTGAGACTCGCCACGACTTGCTGGCAGAGAGTTTCTTCTGAGGATGCGCTACAAGGTGATCCCCGGGCCCGTAGACGGGGAGTTGCTCTATGCAGTCCGGGACGCGGTGCCACTGGTCCCCGGCAGCGTCGAGGACTGCTGTACCCGGATCCGCGACCGGACAGCAGTCCCTTCGCGGGAGGAGGCCCGCGAGTGGCTGACCTTCTGCCAGGCGCTCGGGCTGGTCGACGAGACCGACCGTGGCTACTACCGGGTGCGTAACTCGCCCGACGGTGAGGCGCTCGCGGTGGCCTTCGAGGAGGGAGTTTTCGGGGCTCGTGAGGTGCTCGACACACTCGATTCGGCCGACGGCCCGCTCGACACCACGGCAACCTTCGAGGCGGTCCGCGACAGCGTCCCGAGGTGGGAGCGGGACCGCGGTCGTGACTGGGAGAGCGAGTGGCGCGGGCGGGTCCGGCGGCTCCTCGAGTGGGGTGTGGTGGTCGGCCACCTCGAGCGGGCGGATGAGGGGTACCGGCCCGCCGGCTGACCGGGTGAGTTATACTGCCGGCTCTAAGTCTATGAAGAATCACGCCATCCCGTGGTGGCAAGTATCTTCACGAAGTGACAGCCGGCAGTATTATTCCCCTCAGCCGGGTAGGTACCTTCGATGACCGACGCCCCGGTCGAAGCAGTGCTGTTCGACATCGACGGCACGCTCGTCGAGTACGAACGGACGCCCGGCGACCTGCTGCCGCTGGCCTTCGAGACGGCCGGCGTCGACCCCTTCTTCGACGCTGCCGACTACGAAGCCCGCTACGGGGAGTTCGCCGAGGAGAGCGACGACGTGCAGGACCTCCGCGAGCGGTGTTTCGCCGACATCGCCCGCGAGAAGGGCCGTGACCCCGGTGTCGGCCAGGCAGTCGCGCGGGCCTACGCGGTCGAGCGCGACCACACCAGAGTCGACCTGCTCCCGGGCGCCCGGACGGCGCTCGACGCGCTCGGGTCCCGGTACAGCCTCGCCGCGGTCACGAACGGCGGACCGGGGATGCAGGGGCGGAAGCTGGCCGCCGTCGGCCTCGACGACCGGTTCGAGACAGTCGTTCACGCCGGCTACGAGACGGCCGCCAAGCCGGCTGTCGAGCCCTTCGAGACGGCGCTGTCGGCGGTCGGTGCGGGCGCAGAACGCGCGGTGTACGTTGGCAACTCCCCGGAGGCAGACGTCGCGGGCGCGAACCGCGCGGGGCTCCGGTCCGTCCTTTTCAACCACGACGGGCCGGAACAGGCCACGCCGGAGCCTCACTACCGGGTCGAATCACTGCACGACCTTGCCGGGGAACCCTGGGACTGATACTGCCGGCTGTCACTTCGTGAAGATA
>CAZOWU010000055.1:0-11026 GCA_964583735.1 uncultured Halobacteriales archaeon
CACCACCACCGCGACCACACCGGCGCCGTCGCCGCCTACGCCGAGGCCTACGACCTTACGGTCTGGGCCCGGGCCGGCCGCGAAGCCGGCTTCGAGGCAGCGACCGGCGTCGCGCCCGACCGGACCTTCCGGGAGGGGACAGTGCTTCCCGCCGGCGACGGGGTCGGCGTGCTGGAGACGCCCGGCCACGCGCCGGAACACGTCGCCTTCGCCGCCGACGGGCTGGTGACTGGGGACCTCGCGGTTGCGGAGGGCAGCGTCGTCGTCGGCGCCCCAGAGGGAGACATGCGCGCCTACGTCACCTCCCTGCGGCGGGTCCACGCCCGCGACCCGGACGTCCTCTACCCGGGCCACGGCCCGGTCATCGACGACCCGCGGGCAACCTGCCGGCGACTCGTCGACCACCGCCGCCAGCGCGAGCAGCGCGTCCTCGCGGCCGTCGAGGGCGGGG
Organism: uncultured Halobacteriales archaeon; assembly: GCA_964583735.1. Classification (GTDB taxonomy): domain Archaea; phylum Halobacteriota; class Halobacteria; order Halobacteriales; family Haloarculaceae; genus Salinirussus. The sequence goes on from CAZOWU010000055.1 coordinate 452, forward strand.
CCGAAACGCTCGCGGAGGTCGTGGACGCCGCCTACGAGAAAGATATCTCGGACGTGCGCGACCTCGCGCTGGCGACCGCTCGCGCCCACCTGGAGAAACTGGCCGTCGAAGGGCGCGTCCGGTGGGACGGCGAGCGCGCCCGGCCGGGTTGACCGCGCGCGGGACCGTCACCCTCCCGCCTCACTCCGACTCGGCGGGCAGCGAGAACGCGAGGCTGTACATCTCGCCGACCTCGGTATCCCGCGCGGCGTCGGCCCGCCGGCGGGCCTCGGCGAGCAACTCGCCGGCCAGGCCGTCCTCGAGGCCCTCGACCGTCTCCCGGACGACCGACAGGTGTGCGTCCACGAGGTCGGCGTGCCACGGCACCGGGTCAAGCAACGTCCGCGTCCGGTCGTGTCGCCAGCCGTGCCCGGCGAACAGCCGCCGGACCCCCGCCGGCGAGTGGAATGTCAGCGCCGGGGCCCCGTCGGCCAGTTCGGCGGCGGCGTTCTCGACGGCGAACAGTCGCCTGACCGGCGCGGACGCCGGGACCGGCGCGTAGTCGTCGACAAGTAGGTCCGCGCCGGGCCGGGCGACCCGGGTCAGGTCCGCGGCCACGTCGGCCGCCACGGCGGACGGGAGGACGTTGAACAGCGCGTGGGCGGTGACGAGGTCGACGCTGTCGGCCGGCAGGGGCGTCGTCCGGAGGTCGGCGCGGAGAACCGTCAGGCGGTCGTCGTCGAACCGCTCGCGGACGCCCGCGGCGTGGTCGGGGTCGTCGGTCACCGCGTAGACCCTCCCCGCGCCGGCCTCGAGCAAAGCGTCAGTCGTCCGGCCGGTACCGGCGCCGGCCTCCAGACAGACCGCCCCCTCGACCGCGCGGTCGGCGAGCGCCTCGCGAACGGTGTCGGCGGGCATCACCCGTGGGAACGGCGCGGGTGCCGAAATCCCTTCGGCCGCAGTACAGCGGGACGAGCCCAAACGCCCTTGCCGCCCCCGGACGTGTCGCCGGTATGCGCCTGACCTTTCTTGGCACGGGCAGCGCGATGCCAACCGGCGAGCGGTTCCAGACCGGCCTCCTGCTCTCGGCGGGCGAGGACCGGCTGCTGGTCGACTGCGGCAGCGGCGCCCTGCACGGCCTCGGACGGACGGAAGCGGGCTACGAGGGGGTCGACACCGTCCTGCTGACACACCACCACCTCGACCACGTCTCGGACCTGCTCCCGCTGATGAAAGCCCGCTGGCTCGCGGGCGAGGAGTCGCTGACTGTCGTCGGCCCGCCGGGGACGCCCGCTCTCGTCGAGGACTTGCTCGACGTCCACGAGTACATGCAGGGCCGGCTCGACCTGACGCTGCGGACAGTCGACCCCGGCGTCGAGACGACTGTGGCCGGGTTCGACGTCACCGCGATGGAGACGCGCCACTCCATGGACTGTCTGGCCTACCGCTTTGCCCATCCCGACGAGCCCGGCGACGTGGTCTTCAGCGGGGACAGCGAGGCGTTCCCGGAGCTGGCGGACTTCGCCGACGGGGCCGCCGTCTGCGTCCACGACTGCTCGTTCCCGGACGACGTCGACGTCTCGAACCACCCGACACCGAGCGCGCTCGGTCGGGCGTTTGCCGAGGCGGATGCGGAAGTGGGTCGGCTCTACCTGACCCACCTCTACCCCCACACCGACGGCCGCCACGAGGAGATGCTCGAGTCGGTCGGCGAGCGCTACGACGGCGCCGTCCGGGTCGCCCGTGATGGCCTGAGCGTCGAGGTGAGCTAGCCTGACACGACGGCAGCTACTCCAGCCGGTACCGGAGCAGGGCGGCGACCCCGCCGAGATTGGCCAGTTGCTGGCCGGGGTCGAACTCCCCCGAGAAGACGGTCACGTCGCCACCTTTCTGTTCGACAGTCTCGATGACGCGGTCGACATCGACATCCCACTCGCCCTCGCCGCGGCGCTCCCGGCGGAGGTGGCCGTCGAGTACGAGCAGGGTCTCGACTGCACCGTACTCCGCAGCCTCCGCTACCGACTCTGGACCGTAGGCCACCTTCGCCCCCTCGGCGATCCGTCCGGTGAGTTCGTCGACCAGCTCCGATTCCTCGGCGATCCGGGTCTGTTGCTGGACCTCCTCGACGGCGCCGCGCTTGAGCACTTCGTGGACCCCCCGGTCCCCGACGGCGCTCGTATCGACGGTCGTGACCAGCTCCGCGAGTTCGGGTGCGTGCTCCGCGACGTGCTCGAGCGCGTCCTGTTTGGTAAAGCCCGGCCCGGCGAGGATGACTGCGTCGACGTCCAGCCGACCGAGCACGTCCGTCAGGTCGGCAAACAGCTCCTCGCGCGAGCGGGCGTACTCGCCCTTCCCGGTGGTTCCCGACAGCGACGCCCGCTCCTCGGTGCCGTACTGGGCGACGGTGTGGACGTAAGCCTGGCCCTCCTCGACGGTCGCAATGGCGACGTCAGGGTTGTCCGTGGCCTCGACGGCCTCCTCGACCCGTTCGTGCTGGTCGGGTTTCCAGACCTTCTCGACCTCGACCTCGGTCTGGGTCTCGACGTTGATAGTGTGGTGGTGGCCGAGCTGGTCCTCCCGCGAGCAGTCGGCGATCTCGCCACCGACCCGTAACCGGTTGGCGAACTTGGCGAACTCGACGTCCTCGACGACGAGCTCGACCCAGAGGTGCTCGCGCTCCCCGCCAGTGTCACGGAGCTGATCGTCCTCGCGTTGGATCCGCCGGGTGGTGTCGCCGGCCACCCGGTCACCCGGCTCGACGACGTGTGAGAGGTGCCACAGGTCGTCCAGGCTCTCGGGCACCAGCGTCAGCCGCTCGCGACCGCCCTCCCGCTGTTGTCGGTCGGCGACGCGCATGCATTCGGTCCGGTCCGCCCCGGTAAGTGCGTGCTGGTCGAGTTCTGGTACAAAAAGGTTCCCCTCAGTCGACGGGTCTGAAACAGTGTGACCCCTCTCTTTATCCTGGGATGTCTACAAACGGATGCGGTGGCACCGACACCCGTCCCCTGACCCTGACACTGTGCCCTTCTGCCCTGCCACCGCTTTGGCCCTCCACGCACCCGGAGTCGACGCTCTCAACTGTCCCGACACGTAGCTCCAGGTGTGTCGGACGACGCTGTGGCCCACCTCCGGACCGACCCCGACCTGGCTCCGCTCGTCGAGGAGCACGGCCCGCTCGGCCTCGAACCGGCCGAAGACCCGTTCCGCCGGCTGGTGGTCTCGCTGGTCCGCCAGCAGGTGTCGATAGCCGCCGCCGACGCTATCGAGGGGCGGCTGTTCGATGCCGTGGACGTGTCCCCAGAGGGTCTGCTCGCCACAGAGGAGTCGACGCTCCGGGAGGCTGGACTCTCGAGGCAGAAAGCCGAGTACGTCAGGGCGGTCGCCAGGGCCTGGCGAGAACGCGGGTACGACCGCGTCTACTTCGAGAAAATGGACGACGGGGCCGTCATTTCGGAGATAACCGACGTCCACGGCGTCGGTCCCTGGACAGCGAAGATGTTTCTACTGTTCGCGCTCGGTCGCCCAGACGTATTCCCCGTCGAGGACCTGGGCGTGCGCCGGGGGATGGAGCAGGTCTGTGGGCAGGGGATGAGCCGGGGGGAGATGAGCGAGCGGGCCGAGAGATGGCGGCCCTACCGCTCGCACGCCAGCCGGTATCTCTGGCGGGCGTACGAGGGGTGACCGGTGTGGACGCGAACTGATAGTGATTGTTGTCCCGATGTCCCGGCGAGTGCCCGCACCGGGGTCGGCAAACGCCGGGAACAGACGACAATAATCACGATGAGAGCGGTGGTCAGCTCCGCGACCGCTGACCCCGTCCGGTTTTGTAGGCGGCCGTCGAAGATGGGGCATCCACACCCGCGCTATGACCCGCTACGAGACAGCCGTCGAAGACAGGACGGTCTATGTCGGCACTGACGACGGCGCGCTCGAGGTCGGCTCGGTCGAAGACGTCCTGCAGGTAGTGGGGGGGCCCTCCTGGACGATCCGCTACACCGAGGAGGAGGAGGAACGCCACCCGAGGATGGACACCTCCGACGAGGGGCTGACCGTCGACGTCGTGGACATGATGCAGGCGATGACCCACTCCGAGCGGTTCGTGGAGACGCTCGCGGCCCAGCCCGCCGACCCGACCGGCGAGGACGAGGTTTCCCCGCGCCTGGGTCTGTTCGTCGGGAAGCTCCTCGAGAACCTCGAGGGCGGGCTCTCCTGACCCCCTGTCGGACCGGCTGTCCCGCCCTGGGCTCAAAACTCCCACAGCGACCGCTGGCCGGGCCGACCGGAAGAGGGGTCTGATTCGCCGGTCTCCCCGGCTGCAGCACCGGCCCCGCTGTCACCGGCGTCGGCGTCGGTGTACGAGTCGAGGCTGGCCTGGTCGCGGTCGGCAAACGAGAGGTTCGAGACCCGGACGCCGACTTTCCGGACCGGGTCGCCGGCGAACTCCTCGAACAGTGAGAGAGCGGTCTCCTCGACGAGGTCGGCGTCGGCGACCGGTCCCGGAAGCGACTCGGCGCGGGTGTTGACCTCGAAGGGTGGCTCGACGGCTTTGATGCCGATGGTCCGGTAGAGGACACCCTTCCGGTCGGCGCGCCCGGCAACGGCCGCCGCGAGCGTCCGCACGCGTTCGCGCTGACGACCGGGTTCTGCGGTCGCCGCCGAGAACGCCGACTCCCGCGAGAGACTCTTCGGTTTGCCGGTCGGCTCCACGCCCCGGTCGTCCTCTCCGCGGGCGTACCGACGGACTGCGAGGCCACGCTCGCCAAAGCGGTCTGCCAGCCGGTCCGGGTCGGCTGCCGCTAGATCGCCGGCGGTCTCGACTCCCAGCCCCCGGAGTTCGCTGGCGGTGACCGGACCGACGCCGTGGACCGCCTCCACAGCCAGCGGCGCGAAGAACTCCCGGACCTCGCCGGGCCTGACCACGACCAGCCCGTCAGGTTTGTCGCGGTCGCTCGCGACCTTCGCAGCACTCATCGTCGGGGCGACGCCGACGCTCGCAGTGACGCCCACCTCGCGCTGGATATCCACTTTCAGTTCGCAGGCGAACGCCTCGACGCTGTCCCAGCCCACGCCGCTCGCGTCCAGATACGCCTCGTCGATGCTTACTTCCCGGAGGGTGCCGGCCCGCTCGCCCAGCAACGCTTTCACGTCAGCCGCGACTGACTCGTAGAACTCCATGTCGACGGGCCGGTAGAACCCGGCGTCGGCGACGTCCAGCTCGGGGTCGGTCGCGGCATCGACTTTCCGGGGGAGCAAGTCGAGCGCGGTCGAGACCGCCTGGGCGCTCTCGACGCCGCACTCCCGGGCCTCGTAGCTCGCGGTGGCGACCGCGCCGTCGGTCTGCCCGGGCTCGTAGCCCATCCCGACGACCACGGGTTCGCCGCGAAGCGCAGGTTCGCGCAACCGCTCGCAGGCCGCGTAGAAGCAGTCCATGTCGACGTGACAGACCACCTGGGTGGCGCCGTCGTCACCGCTGCTGTCGCCGAACCACGACCCCTTCTCTGCGGTGGGTGGGCTGTCCATCGATGGATGAGCAATGCCCGCTGCTCGGGCGGGTTACTCGCCGCCAAAGCGCGAGCCAAACAGTCCCGACAGGAACGCCGATATCGCAACCGCCAGCGCCACGTCAGTCAGGTCGTACTCCTCGCCGTCCTCGGCGAAGTAGACGGTGATACCCACGCTGATCGCGACGGAAACGATACCGTTCAGGAGGTCCTTGCCTAGTCCCATATCCGTAGTTCGGGCGGCAGAGTGAATGTGCCTTTCGGCGTACCCGGCGCTCGTGACGTGACGGTCGAAAACCGCGGAGTGGTGTTGCCGGCCGGCAATCACCGGATCGTTGCCTGGAAATCGGTGCCAATCGCCGGACCTGTCGGCGGTAGTTCCCGCCGAGAGCCCCGCGTTCCAGGGCTCTGTGGGTATGTTTGACATACACACACTTAACCCTGTCGGAGCGACCGGTCAGGTCCGGAACGGAGCAGCCGGGGCGAGGCTATCGCGACCGCGGCGCCACAGCAACGAGGCCATCGGGTGCTACGGGAGGTTTTTTACTGACGGGGGCAATCTACGGGTAGCCAGTGACCGGCACCTACTACGACCTCCTCGACGTGTCGCCGGACGCCTCCGCCGAGGAGGTCGAGCGGGCCTACCGCGAGCGGTTGAAGAAGACCCATCCCGACGTCAGCGACGCCGCCGACGCCGGCGACCGGACCCGGCGGCTCATCGAGGCCCGGAACGTGCTCACCGACGCGAGCGAGCGGGCCCGTTACGACCGTCTAAGCCACGAGTCCTACGTCGAGCGCGACGACACCGACGCGCAGTGGGCGGGTCAGACGGCCGGGCGCCCGACCGCGGACACACCCGGGCCGGCGGACAGTTCGACCGACAGCAGCGGGCCCCGGACTGGACGCCAGGCGGCCGGGCGTGAGCGCCGGGAGTCCACAGCGCCGGGAGGCCGCGACCAACCCGGCAGTGATGGAGCCCCGGGAGGAACGCGTGTCGACAGCGCTGGGGGTGGGGCGAGTCACAGTGAGCAAGCCCGCGAGCACGTCGGGACTCCGTCGTGGTCGGGCCACCGGGAGGCGCAAGCGGGAACCGCTCGTGCCTGGAATCCGGATTCGCCCTACGCAGTCCACCGGAGCGAGGAGGGGTTGCACGGCAGCCGGCTCTCCCCTGTCGGCCCGTCGCTGGTCCTGCTGGCCGCGACGTTTCTGGCCTATCCGGTTCTCGTCGCCGGCGTGCTCTTCCCGCAGTTTCCGCTGCTCGCGCGCGTGCTCATCGGCGGCTGCGCGCTCGGAGTCGTCGCCTATCTCCAGTCGGCCCCGGAGGTCGGGCTGGTCGTGTTCGGGACCTGGTCCGTCCTGGGCCCGGCGGTCCTCGTCGCGCTCGGTGTCCCACTAGTGTCGGTCCCCGGCGCGGTCGTCGCGGTCGGGACGGGTGTACCGCTGGGGCTGTCGGCACTGGTCTGGTTCGCCATCCGGTGATCAGATGGCGTCACAGACCCGGTCGTGAAGCTGTTCACGAAACCGGTGGCTGGCCTCGCCGTCGGTCTCTACCTCCAGCACCTGCGTCCCCCCGCGGTACACGCTCTCCTCGAACCGGTCGACGAAGTCCTCGCGGCTCCCGACGGTCGCGAACTCCAGGTCGTAGAGTTCCCCCGTCGCCTCGAAGTCGAGTCCGTGGGGCGTCTTGAACTGCTCGGTGAAGGGCGGGTCGAACTCCTCGACGGGGAGTTTGTGGAAGATGCCCCCGCCGTCGTTGTTGACGAGGACGACCGTGGCCTCGACGTCACACCGCTCCAGGGCCAGCAACCCGTTCATGTCGTGGTAGTATGCCAGGTCGCCCGTCACGAGCACGAGCGGGTCGTCCGTCACACTGCCAGCACCCAGCGCCGTCGAGGTGACGCCGTCGATACCGCTCACGCCGCGATTCCCAAAGGTCCGCACGTCGGCGGCCTGCGGGCGGCCAAAGCGGTCAAGATCCCGGACGGGCATGCTGTTGGAGACGAACACCGTCGCCGGGTCCGGACAGTGGCGGGCGACCTCGTGGAGGACTGCACCCTCGAAGAACCGTTCCTCGCAGGCCTCGGCCACGAGCGGCCAGTAGTCGGCCTCGGCATCGGCGAAGCGGCCGTGCCAGTCGGGACTCCCCTCCGCCTCGACTTCGGCAGCGAGCCCGTCAGCCAGCGGCGACGGGTCCGCCACCAGCAGGTCCGTCGCGGTGAACTCCGCCTCCCGCCACCCCCCCGCAGGGTCGACGACGACCTGCCGGGCGTCGGCGGCCGCGAGGTATTTCCGGAGGACCTTCGAGGTCGGCGACGCACCAAAGCGGAGCACGAGTTCGGGGTCAGCCCACGACTCTGCTCCGTCGAGGTAGGAGTCGTACCCGCCACAGACCGTCGTCCGGTCGACGTGTGGCCCGAAGCGCAGCCCCGAGAGCGGGTCAGCCAGCACGGGAAAACCGGTCGCCTCGGCGAGCCGGCTCAGCGCTGGCCCGGCCGGCGTTGGCCGGTCGGCGGGCCCGCAGACCACCAGTCCCCGGTCGACCTCCTGGACCGCGCCCGCCAGCGCCTGCAGGTCTGCACGCCGGAGCCGGGTCTCACCGCGGGTCCTGCCGACGAAGGGGCCGACCCGTCCGGTTGTCGCTTCCGGGTGCTCGCGCTCGAAGTCCCCGGGGACGTCCCCGGATACCTCGACCGGCTCCAGGGGTTTGCGAAACGGGACGTTCAGGTGGACCGGACCTGGTGGTGACCCGGTGGCTTCGGCGACCGCCCGGTCGACGGTCGTCCGCAGCGACCGCAGCTTCCGGGCGTCGGGTTCCGGTTCGGGAAGCGTCCGGTAGTACCGGACCGCGTCACCGTACAGGGCCGTCTGGTCGGTGGTCTGGTTGGCGCCACTGTCGTACAGCTCCGGGGGACGGTCAGCAGTCAGCGCCAGCAGCGGCACCCGCGACTCGCTGGCCTCCAGTATCGCCGGGTGGAAGTTCGCCGTCGCCGTCCCGGACGTGCAGACCAGCGCCGTCGGCGACCCCGTCCGGCGGCCACGGCCGAGCGCGAACAAGGCCGCCGACCGTTCGTCGAGATGCGAGAGTACCTCCAGCTGGGGGTGCTCGCAGACCGCGACCGTCAGCGGCGTCGACCGGCTGCCGGGCGCGACACAGACTGCCTCGATGCCCGCCGCCGCAAGCTCCTCGGCGATGGCCCGCCCCCACAGCGTGTTCCGGTTCGGCGCGCTCATTGGTGCAGTACTCGCATCGGTCACTCCAGTTCGTCCATCACGGGCCGGTACTTCAGCTGCAGTTCGTCCCACTCGCTGTCGGGGTCGCTGTCGCCGACGATACCCGCGCCAGCGAACAGCGTCGCGGCGTCCCCGCGGGCGAGCGCCGAGCGGATGGCGACCCCGAATGCCCCGTCGCCCGCGGCGTCGAACCACCCGACCGGGGCGGCGTACCACCCCCGGTCGAACGCCTCCGTCTCGCGGATCGTTCGCAGGGCTGCACCCGGGGGGAGTCCCCCGACCGCCGGAGTTGGATGCAGAGCCTCAACCAGCGTGAGGACGTGTTCGTCGCGATTCAGCGTCGCCCGCATCGGCGTCCGGAGGTGCTGGACGGTCGCGAGCTGGCGGACTGTCCGGGTCCCCGTCCGGATCGAGGTCGCCAGTGGGGCGAGCTGGTCGCGGACTGCGTCGGCCACCAGCTCGTGTTCGTGGACGTCCTTCTCGCTCTCCCGCAGCTCGGAGGCGAGCCACTCGTCCTCGGCCAGTGTGTCGCCGCGGCCGGTCGAGCCCGCGAGCGCCTCCGTCTGGACGGTCCGGCCCTCGACTGAAACCAGCCGCTCGGGAGTCGCACCGAAAAAGGTCCCGCCGGCGGCGGGCTCGACGAGGAAGCGAAAGCAGCCGGGGTAGGTGTCGCTGAGCCGGTCGAGCGTGTCCACGACGTCGAGTTCGTCCGCCAGGTCGACCGCCAGGGATTGGGCGAGCACGACCTTCCGGAGGTCACCCCGTCGGACGCTCGCGGTTGCGTCGGTCACCTGCCGGCGCCACCCCGCAAGCGAGGGTGTGGGCTGGCTGTCGGTCACTCCCGGCGGACCAACCGATTCGAGGTCGGGGAGTGTCTCGAGCCGAGTACGCCACCGCTCCAGCCGGGTGTCCGCGCGCTCGGCCGCGTCGGGCCCGGTGGCGGCCGCCGTGAGCCAGCCGTGGCCGTTCGCCAGTGACAGCTGGACAGCCGGCAGGACGAACAGCGCGCCGGGGTATCCCTGCCATGTTGCGCCCGACCCGGGGTCGGTGTGTCCCTCGTGGAAGGCGAAGCCACCGTAGAGCCGCGGGCGGGCGGCCTCGGGGAGTTCGAGTGGCACCTCCAGCCCGGCGAACACCTCCTCGGCACGCTCCCGGACGTGTTCGAACCGGTCGGCACCGCCGGCGGAAACGGTCGCCGCCGCCCCGCCGGCGGCGACCGTCGTCGTCGCATCGGCCCACGCGACCCGCGGGCGACCCACTGCCCGCAGCAGTGGCTTGACGGGGGTGCCCTCCACGCGACACCATCGGACGGCCCCGCCTGCCGCCCACGTGCCGGCGCGTTCGTCGCCGCGCGGTCGTTCCATCCTCTCGAGTTATGGGATCCGGACATTTGGACCTAACTATACCACCTGGTGCCCGGTCGCCCGTCGCTGCTGGGAGCAAGACGGGCGCGCGGGGTCCAGCACACTCACGACGTCGCTCGGTACGTGACTGGGCCGTTCGTCAGAAAGTTCGCGTTTTGCACACCGAAGTTCGCGTTTGTTCTCGCAGGGTGTCTGTCGAGTCCGAGAGTGGCTCCCGTCAAATTTAAATACACCTCCATATAAGCGTGACCCGTTGCGATGCCAAAGGTAGAGATAACCATCCCTGAGCATCTCGAGATGCAGATCGCTCAGCTGGTCGAGCGGGGCGAGTTCCTCAACCGCGAGGAGGCAGTCGAGGACCTGCTCTCCACGGGGCTGAAAGCCTACAAGACAAGCGGCCCGACCGACGAGGAGGAGGAGCCGGGGTACGAGGACGACGGCATGATGGGCCACGACGACGAGTACGTCTTCTGACGGCCGCGTTCTGGTATCGGCTCTCA
>CAZOWU010000056.1:0-11012 GCA_964583735.1 uncultured Halobacteriales archaeon
TCACCGCCGTCCGTGGCCACCTCCTCGTCACCGCCATCAGTGACGGCCGTGGTGATGCGGTCCTCGTGCCACTGGAAGTCCTTGTCGACCAGCCCGCTCTCCTTCAGGTCCCAGGGGTCCCCGTCTTTGATTTCGGGGGCCTCCATCCAGGAGGAGACGAAGTTCCACAGGAAGATGATCTGGCCGACGAAGAGGATGAAGGCGCCGACCGAGGCCGTCTGGTGGAACAGGGTGATGAGGTCGAGCGGGGCGCCCGCGACGGTGAGCTCGTAGGAGGCGTACCGGCGGGTCATCCCCAGATAGCCCAGCACCAGCATCGCGAAGAAGGTCACGTTCGTGCCGATCATCGTGAGCCAGAAGTGCCATTTACCCAGCTTGCGCTGGTACATCTTCCCGGTGAAGATCGGGTACCAGTAGTAGATGCCAGCGAAGACGGCGAATGCGATGGCCCCCATGACGACGTAGTGGAAGTGACCCACGACGTAGTAGGTGTCGTGCAGCACCTCGTCGACGGGGACGGCAGCCAGGAAGACGCCGGTGATCCCGCCGATAATGAAGTTAGCGACGAAGCCGATACAGAACAGCATCGGCGTCGTCAGCCGGATCTTCCCGTTCCACATCGTCGTGATCCAGTTGAACGTCTTGACCGCACTGGGCACCGCGATAGCGAGCGAGACGGCCATGAACGAGGCCCGGAGCCGGGGGTCCATCCCGGTCGAGAACATGTGGTGAGCCCAGACGCCAAAGGAGAGGACGCCGATGGCCAGCGTCGAGTAGACGACGAACTTGAAGCCAAAGAGCTTGCGGCCGGAGAACTTGGGGATGATGAGACTGATGAGCCCCATCGGCGGGAGCACGAGGATGTACACCTCGGGGTGGCCGAAAAACCAGAACAGGTGTTGCCACAGCATCGTCCCGCCGTTCTCCGCGGCGAAAAACAGCGTCCCGAGGTTGCGGTCCATCAGTAGCATGACGAGCGCGCTACCGAGCAGGGGGAACGCGAAGAGGATGAGCGCCGACTGGGTGAGAATCGTCCACGAGAAGATGTCGAGGTTGGCCCAGTTGACGTCGTCACCCCGCTCTGTGAAGATAGTGGCGATGAAGTTGATCGCCCCCATGGTCGCGGAGACGCCGGTGAGGTGGAGCCCCAGCAGCATCAGGTCCACGCCAGGGTTGACCTGCTCGGCGGACAGCGGCGTGTACATGGTCCAGGAGGTCTGCGAGGCCTGGACTGCGCCGCCGGTCAGCGGTTCGAGGAAGAAGCCAGCCCAGATGAGAATTGCTCCGGGGGGAAGCAGCCAGAAGGCGATGGCGTTGATCCGGGGGAAGGCCATGTCGTCGGCCCCGATCAGAAGCGGGACGAAGTAGTTCGCGAAGGCGGCGATGATCGGCGTGCCGAACAGAAAGAGGAGGGTAATCCCGTGAGAGGTCAGCAAGGCGTTGTAGAAGCTGTTGCTGAACAGCGCTCCTTCGGGCGACGTCAGGTGGACCCGCATCAGGAAGGCCATCAGCCCACCGACCACCAGCGCGATGATGGCGTAGGCGCCGTACAGCATCCCGATGTCCTTGTGGTCGACCGTCGTGAGCCAGCGCATGATCCCGCCAGGTTTCTCGCTGTGGGCGTAGCCGGACTCCCCGGCGTGTCCGGCACCGCCCCCAGCGAGCGGGGTGTAGGTCTTCCAGTCCTCGATGCGCGTCAGCAGCGCAACGATGGCGACCAGAAGCACCCCCATGAGGGCCGTCAATAGGAGTTGCTCTCCTGCCATAGAAGGCTCTCGGGACTGGGGGGATATCAAAGGTTAGGTTCGCGGCTTCCGACCGCAGTCGCGCCGATTCGTCAGCGCCGTCGCCACTGTCGGTCACTACTCGGATCCCCCCGCCCCCCGTCGCTACGGCGGCTGCTGTGTCGGCCTCGTCGCCGTTCCCGGCCGCTTAGCCCTCGTCTTCGCTTTCGTCCTCGGCGAGTTCGGCGGGCTCGTCACCCTCGCGTTCGTCCGCAGCGTCCGCACCCCCGAGTGCCTCCGTCTCTGCGTCCTCGTCGAGTGCTGCGGCCGCCTCTGTCTGTTTTTCAGCGCGCGAGATAGCTGCCCCCGAGTAGTAGGTCAGCGCAGCCAGCGCGACGAACATCGCGCCGATGATGGCGAACTGGATGCTCGAGATGACGCTGCCGAACCCGAAGGGGTTGAAGACGAGATAGAGGACGATGAACACCAGGAGAATACCCAGCGGAATGAGGTTGACCGTGAGGTCGAGCACGGTTTCACGGTCGAACAGTTCCTTCTCCATACCGGCCTTTCGAGAAGGGGAGTAAAATAGCGTGTTGGTTTGGGCTCATAGCGATTGGTGGACCGGTGTACCGGCGATTGCCCGCATTGGGGTCGGCAAGCGCCGGGAACAGACGACAACAATCACTATCAGACAGGGTGGCGGCCCGCAACCCGGACTGTGGTGCCGACCGCCGCGAGGATAGCCCCCGAGATGGCGACAGCGAACCCCCGGTACGCGAAGCCGTTGGCGGGGTCGACCAGCCCGCCGACCGCCAGCGTCTCACCCCACGCGCCGACGACGACGACCCCCAGCAGGGCAAAGAGTGCGCCGATCGAGACCATCGCACGCCAGGACTGCGCGACGTAACCCGACTCCTGGAGGATCGCGCCGACAGTGCCGCCAAAGAGGATGATGCCGACGACGGTGACAGAGAAAACGCCCAGAACGACCCCGATTTCCGAGAGGACAAACCCCAGCGCGACGAACAGCGGCCAGGGGCTCGCCTTCCGGTACTGCTCGCTGAGCCCGGGGTCGATGTCCCGGTCGAGCTCGCTGTCGATATCCTCGTCCATAGACGGGGATACGGCAAGCACCGAGTTATGTCCGTCGTTTCCCCGCAAAGTATTTGTCCGGCATCGGGTTTGTACACGTAAATGAGCACACGCGTCGTGGAGCGGGTCGACGGCTGGGAGCAGCGGTCCTTCTCGGGTGGCTACCGCGGGCTTCAGGACCTCGCCGACGCGGAGTTCTCTGGCGTCGTGCGTGCTGGCGGCGCCAGCCTGTACGTGACAAAGGGCACCGTCGTCGGCATCGATGGCGGTTCCATCGAGGACTTCGAGGGTGCGAGCGGAACCAGCTACCGTGCCCCCTCCCCGGCGTTGCCCCTGCTCGCGGTGATGCAGGACCGGAGCGACGAGGTGCGCGCGAAGTACTACACCGAGGAAACCCCGATATCCGACGTCGACGGGACACTCTCCGACGGCGGCTTCACCGGCTACGTCGAACTCTCGGAGAACGTCCTCAGCGGCGACTACTATCTCGTCTACCACCAGGGGCGCTCGATGAGCGTGGCCTTTGTCGGCAACAGCCAGCAGCTCGTCGACGGCGATGAGGCCTTCGGGACAGCCGACGACGAAGTCGGAATCTACGAGGTCCGGCCGGTAGCGGTCGAGGCAATCGAGATACCGCAACCCGAGCCGGACCCGGACCCGGACCCGGACCCCGCCGCCGACACCGGCTCTAGCGCGGAGGCAGCGGAGCCATCTACGGGAGGCGCTGTCGAGACGGCCGACGAGGGAGCCGGTGCGAGCGGCGAGCCAGTCGTGGACGGCCAGGACGCCGAGGAGGAGAGGGGGCAAGCGGCGAAGAGTGAGAATCTGGGGAGCGAACCCGGCGATGTGGGCGACACAGCGGAGCCGGACGACCGCGCTCCGGACGCCGACCACGCCGGCACGGACCGGACCGACCAGCCAGGCGCCGGTGCAGCCGACCCTCGCAGCGACGCGGGCACCGGACCGTCGCCGGAGGCATCGGCGGCTCCCGGACAGGACGCCACAGTCGGGGCGGAGCAGGACAGCACCGACACGGACGGAGCTGCCACCGAACGGGAGGGAAGTGGCCGGGCCGAGTCCGCAGGCGGTGGGGACGGACGCACACCGCAACAGGAGCGGGACTCCGGGTCCGACGATTCCCAGCGGGAGACCGCTCCCGAACACGAACCCGACACAGGCAGCCGCGGGCAGAGCGGGACAGACGAGCCGGCACCGGGCCGCGACCAAGCGCCTGCCGACGACGACCCCGCGACGGCAGGCGCCGGAGGGTCCCGGACAGCGGAGAGCAAACAGAGCGGGTCGGCCCAAGAGTCGGCCAGTGGACCCGCACAAGGGGGGCACTTGGAGGCGGCCAGACAGTCACCCGGCGCGACGAGCGCTGCGGGTCGGACCGAGTCGACGAGCGAGGACGATGGCGTCACCCTGGAGACGCGGTCGGTTCCGTCGCTCGACCCGGAGCGGACGTCGGCAGGGGAGAGCGGCCGCGGGGATACGGCAACCCCACCGTCGGGTGTGGACCGACAGACGGCGGGGGGCGCGGGACAGCAGCCCGAGCAGTCAGCCCCCCCGACGTCCCCGCCTGAGCGGGAGTCCGACCCTCACCACGAGCAGCAACCGACACAGGACCGCGACCCGGGCCAGCCTACCGAGCCCGGGCCAGGCGGGGCTGACCCAGGTGATGAAACGACCGCAGTCGACTCCGGGGCGGGACAGGAGGCGGAGACCGGGTCCGGGGAGGTCACCCAACTCCGCGAGCAACTCGAGGACCGCGAGGCCGAACTCGGCCGGCTGGAAACGGGGCTCGCCGAGGAGACGGAGCGCCGGGAGGAGCTGGAGGCAGAGGTGGCCAACCTCCGGGAGGAACGCGACGAGCTGGCTGCGGAGGTCGAGCGACTGGAGACGGAGCTAGAGCGGGTCGAGAAGGAGTTCGGCGTCGCAACCGGGGCACAGCAGCGGCTGACCGCGGCAGAGGCCCTGGAGGGTACAGACCTGTTCGTCCGCTACCAGTCGAAAAACGGGACGACCCTGACCGACGCCCACGGCGGCGAGGGACGCCCCGAGGACGTCACCGAGAACCTCAGGCTGGAACAGCACACCCAGTTCGAGGCAGACGAGGTCGCCGTCGACGGCCAGGACTACGGTTCGTTCATCCCGGGCCGGGTCGAGTACCAGTTCGTCACGTGGCTCGTCGAGGACCTGCTCTTCGAAATCAGGGACACCGGGGGGACCGACGGGCTGGCCGACATCTACGACGCGCTGCCCGACGTCGACCGGGCGGAGCTGAACGGCGTGATCGCGGTCAGGTACACCGAGGACGGGACCGAACAGCGGGGCCAGGAGACCTTCGACATCGTGTTGCGCGACCGGATGGGTAACCCCCTGTTCGTGGCGAACCTGAACGACTCCCGGCAGGGTGCGACCGACGGGATGATGGAGCAGCTCATCACGGCCGCCGAGCGGGTTGGAGGGTCGAAGGACACGCTCGCAGGAGCGTTCCTCGTGACGGAGAGTTTCTTCGAGCCGGAGGCCCTGGAGACGGCGGCGGAGGCGACGAAAGACGGGCTACTCAGCCGGGACAAGCGCAAGAGTTTCGTCAACATGAGCAGGAAACAGGGCTATCACCTCTGTCTGGTCGAGGCGCGCAACCAGAACTTCCACCTCGCGGTACCCGAACTCTAACCTTCGACTTCGGCGACGTCCTCGATTTTCATTCCCTCGAGTTTCTCGATGATGTGGTCGACCTTGTCGTCGAGGTCGTCGACGAATTCCTCGGTTTCCTCGGTCGTGATCGCACCCTGGCTCGAGGGCTCGATGAGGTTCTCCTCCTCCAGAACGCGCAGCGAATAGCGGACCTTGTGGTGGGGGTAGCCAGTCTCGTTCGACATCTTGACGATCCCGATCGGTTCGTTCTCGATTACCATCCGCAGTACCTGCAGATGGCGTTCCAGCATGTCCACTTCCTTCTCAAGGCGGTCTATCATGGCAATTGTTAACTCGTGTTGACCGGATTTAAATGTTGCCGTCAGGGGCCGTGAATTGCTGGTAATTCCGGGCTACGCCGGCACGAGGTCCCTGCTGCGCGCAGTTAGTAAAGTATTCACGCACGGGTATATAAACGCTGGTGTAGAGACAAAACGGGCGGACCGTAATCTGTTTACCAGCCACGCAGAAAAGCGGGAGTAATGACCGTGACAATCGTCGGGTCACAACTCGGCGACGAGGGGAAAGGCGGGATCGTCGACCTGTTCGGCGACACTGCGGACGTCGTCGCCCGATATCAGGGCGGGGACAACGCCGGGCACACCGTTGTGCAGGGCGGCGAGGAGTACAAGCTCTCGCTGGTCCCCAGCGGCGCCGTCCGGGGGAAGGTTGGTGTGCTGGGCAACGGCTGCGTGGTCAACCCTGGGACGCTGTTCGACGAACTCGACACGCTCCGCGGGCGAGGGCTCGACCCCGACGTGCGGGTCGCCGAGCGCGCCCACGTCATTTTTCCGTACCACCGCGTGCTCGACACCCTCGAGGAGGACGTGAAATCCGACGACGACCTCGCTGCAGGCACCACCGGTCGCGGGATCGGCCCGACGTACGAGGACAAGGCCGGCCGCCGCGGCGTCCGGGTCGGGGACCTGCTCGACCCCGAGACACTCCGCGCCCGACTGGAGTACGTCGTCCCGCAAAAACGGGCCCTCCTGCAAGACGTCTACAGTATCTCCGTCGAGGACCACGAGGAAGTCGACCCCGATGCCTTCGATATCGAGTCGCTCTACGAGCAGTATCGGGCGTTCGGCGAGCGCCTCGACGGGGAGGACATGACGGTCAACTGTGGGGAGTTTCTCGCCGCCCGCCTCGAGGCGGGCGAGGACCTGATGTTCGAGGGCGCACAGGGCACGTCCATCGACATCGACCACGGCGTCTACCCGTACGTCACCTCCTCGAACCCCACAGCCGGCGGCGCGACCGTCGGTACCGGCCTCGGGCCAAGTGTCATCGGCGACGGCGAGGTCGTCGGCGTTGTCAAAGCCTACCTCTCGCGGGTCGGCACCGGGCCGCTCCCGACCGAACTCGGTTCTGTCGACGGCCAGACGCCCGAAGACGGCGGCCGGCCAGGGGAGGCCGACCTCGCCGCGTCCATCCGCGACGAAGGTGGCGAGTACGGCACCGTCACCGGTCGCCCCCGCCGTGTGGGTTGGCTCGACATTCCGATGCTCCGTCACGCCGCCCGCGCGAACGGGTTCACCGGCCTCGCGGTCAACCACATCGACGTTCTGGCCGGCCTCGACGAGGTGAACGTCGGTCACTCCTACACGCTCGACGGCGAGGAACTGTTGACGATGCCCCCGACGACGGAGCGGTGGGGCGACTGCGAGGCCAACTTCCGGGCCTTCGAGGGCTGGGACGACGCCGACTGGACCGCTGTCGCCGAGCAGGGGTACGACGCCGTGCCCGCGAAGGCCCGCGACTATCTGGCGTACATCGAGGAGGAACTCGACACGCCCGTCTACGCCGTCGGTATCGGGCCGGACCGGTCGGCGACCGTCGTCCGGGAGTCGCCCTTCGAGTGACGGCTGGGAACCCCAACCGCTTTTTACCGTTCCCTCCCTCAACCCCAGTATGAAAGAGGACTTGCTCGACATCATCTGCTGTCCGCTCGACAAGGAAGCGCTGGAACTCGAGGCGACCGAGACCGACGACGACGAGGTCTTGGAGGGGAAGCTGGTCTGCACGGAGTGTGGCGAACGGTACCCCATCCAAGACGGGATTCCGAACCTGCTCCCGCCGGATATGCGCGACGAAGCTGCGGCCTGAACCTTTTTGGCCGCGCCACGCTGATATCCGGCCGTGTCCGACGAGTTGTCCATCCACATCAGCCGCGAGGAACTCCACGCCGTCGAGGCGCCGGCCGGCTTCGAAACCGACGGGTCCTTCGACGTCAGGCTGGTCAACCACGGCAACTCGCTGCACGTCCACCTCCACCTCGACGACAGGCTCTCGACGGTGGCGGGGATGGAGGCCACCAACCACTACGTCGAGAGTGACTCCGAGCGGGTCGTCAGGGTCGATGTCGCAGGGAACCGCGAGGAGGACACGTTCGGGAAGCTCAAGGTCGTCTCCGCGTACGGCGCACAGACACGGTGGATCGACGTCGACGTTGTGGTCCCCAGCGAACACGACAGGGAGGTCCAGGTCGACGAATCTCTCGGGAAACCCAGTCCGGACCCGGACCCCGAGACAGCGGTGCTCAGGGACCGCCCCGAACTCCTCGTCGCCGCGTTCGGCCTTCTCGCGGTTGCCGTTGCTGGCGTGAGTGTCGTGGCCAGTGGGAGTCTCATGGTAACGCTCGGGGCGCTTGCCGTCTTCGGCGGTGTCGCCGTCGCTGCGCTTCTCTTGCTGGAGTAGGCGCTCACCGGCAGGCCCAGAGGCCGCGGCTCTCGGCCCGCGCCCGCTCTTCGACGGTTGCGTACTCGTCCCGGCGGTCGAAGGTCGTGTCGTACAGCCGCGCGTGCCCGCTGGCGAGGAGTTCGCGGTTCAGCGACTCGTTGTCGACGGTCGCGTAGGCGAGGAGCCGGCCGTAGGAACCCCGGCGGTCCGCGGTCGGGTCGGTCCGGACCCGCACCGACCCGCCGGCGAGGGCTTCCTCGACGAGGGCAGTCGCGTTTTCGCCGGCGGCCTCGAGACACGCACGACCTGCCCTGGTGTCCGGAACGCCCTCGAACTCCGCGGGGTCGTTGTCGGCGTACGTTTCGGGGCTGTCGACCCCGAGCAGCCGCACGGTCTCCACGCCGCCGTCGGCCATCCGGACCTCGAGTGTGTCGCCGTCGACTACCTCGACGACAGTCACCTCCTCGTCGACAGCGGGGGTCGCGTCGTCAGTCCCGGACGCGACGGGGAGGCCGGCACAGCCGGCCAGCACCAGGACGATGACGAACGCAAGCAGTCCGGGGGTCGCGGGGCGGCGCGTCACGAACCGGACCGTGTCGGCCGCAGCCGCGCAGTCGCCGACTGGAGGCTGCTCCGCTCGATGTAGACGATGAACAGGAGGATCAGCAGGCTGTTGAGGATCAACACGCCGATGTTCGACAGCCCGGGTGTCCCGTTCTGGAGGGACTCCAGAATGGCGTACCCGAAGACGACGAGTTCGGCCGCCACGACGACGAGGATGCTCCCGGCGACGAGCGTCGAATCCGGGCGCTCGTCCGACGGGCCATCGTAGTAAACAAACCGGGCGAAGGCGATGACGGCCAGCAGCGCGTTCACCGCGAGCGAACCGAGCAACAGGAGTCCGACGACCATACTCTCTGTTGTGGCTCCGGGCTGTATAAAGGTTCGACGCGCGTCGGCCGCCCGCTTCAGCTACCGGTGCTGTCGACCCCGTCGCCGCGGACGTAGGCCGCGTCCGGCGAGAGCTTCACAGACTGCTGCACCGTGGTTTTCCTCCCGGTCGGCGCTACCGGACCAGCTCACGCCGACACCCTCCGGATCGAAAACCGGCCGCTCAGGGGCCTGAACTGACTTAAATTGATGGGACCGCCGAGATTCGAACTCGGGTCCGACGCACCCCATGCGCCGAGGATACCGCTACCCCACGGTCCCGCGCTCAGTAGTGAGACAGTGTCGGGATTAAGCCCTTCGATCCCCCTCAGACGAGGACGCGGTCGGTGTCGACGACGGTCCCGCGGTCGTCGTCGGGGTCGCCGACCAGGTTGCCCAGCGCCACCGCCGACCCGTTCGGGATGAGACAGGCGACCAGTGTTCCCTGCTCGGGGTGCTGGCCGCCGTGTGGGGCAGGCCGTGTCTCCAGCACGCCAGGGGCGTACACCGGGGCACCGTGAGCCACCTCGCAGGCAGCACTCTCCGCGATAACCACCCGCGGGAGAGCCGCAAGCGCCTCCTCGGCGGGGGCGACGGCCGCCCTGAGCGGGCCGTCTTCGTCGTCCTCCCGCCAGAACGCCAGCGCGTCGGCGAGGTCGTGCAGCGTCACCAGCGAGGTGTCGTCGAACCGGCCGGTCGCGGTCCGCCGGAGGTGCCCCATGTGTGCACCCGTCCCGAGAGCGAGACCGAGGTCGTGACACAGCTTCCGGACGTACGTCCCCGACTCACACTCGATGCGAAGCAGAACCTGCCGGCCGTCGCGTTCGAGGGTATCTAGCGCGTGGACCCGGCGGACCCGGCGCTCGCGGACGACAGCGCTCTTTCGTGGAGGCGTCTGGTAGATATCGCCCTCGAACTCGGAGAGGACCGCCTCGAAGTCGGCTGGCGGCGGTCCCTGTAACTTCAGGACGGCAACGTACTCCTTATCTAGGTTGTCGAAGACCCGTGCGGCACGGGTCGCCCGGCCGAGCAACAGCGGCAGCGACCCGGTCACCTTGGGGTCGAGGGTGCCGGCGTGGGCCGCCCGCTCCTGGCCAGTCATGTCGCGGACCCACCCGGCGACCTGGTGGGCGGAGGGGCCTGGCGGTTTGTCGAGGGAAACGAGGCCGAAGGCGAGCAGGTCGGCCGGCTCGCGGTCGTCGGGTGGGTCGGGAAGCATCACTGGCGCGAGTCAGCCATCAAAGTCGTACTCGACGCCGGGCAAGGGGAACGCCCCCTCGTCCCCGTCGGGGTCGTACCGCTCGACAGCCCCGAAGACGACCTCGAGGACGCCCTCGGGGCCCCAGCGGGCCGTGTTGACCACCAGGTCGTATATCGAGCGGTCCTCGATGTCGATCCCGTAGTAGGCCTCGTACCGGCCGGCCTCGCTTTCGGCGCGGGCCTGGGTCTCCTCGCGGGCCTGGCTGACGGGTTTGCCCTCCCGGTCGGCGATCCGCTCGGCCCGGATGTCGAGCGGGGCGTCCAGCCATACCCGGAGGTCGGCGTACTCGCCGGCCATCCAGCCCGACAGCCGGGACTCCAGAACGAGGTCCTCGCGTTCGCGAGCCGTCGCTCGGAGCCGCCGGTCGAGGTCACGGTCGATCGAGTCCTCCTTCTCGGCGCGGCGGTTGAGTTGGAGGGGTGTCAGTCCGCGCTCGTCGGCGATCGACCGGAAGATGTCGCCGCCGGAGACGTGGTCGTACCCCAGCCGGCCGGCCAGGTCGGCGGCGAGCGTACTCTTCCCGCTGCCGCCGGGACCGGAGACGGTGATCAACATATCTATGCTGACACCGGCAGGGGCAAAGGGGTTGCGAGTTTCCCGGCAGGGAGATGAGGCAGATAGGT
>CAZOWU010000057.1:0-10908 GCA_964583735.1 uncultured Halobacteriales archaeon
GCTGGTCTCCGTGAGGATCGCCCGGGCGTACTCGTCGTTGAGCAACGCGAGTACCGCTTGGTCGTCGGACTCCTCACTCACACGCGAGGTGTCGACTCCGCCGCACTTAAATCCGGAACGGATTTTGCAGACCCGGCGAATCGGGAGCCCCGCTGTGTCGCGTCGAGAGCCCCCGATTCTCCGACCGGCCAGCAGTCCCGAGCGGACGCCCGGTCTCGACCGGGGCGGTTTTGCTCCCGCCGACCGATGCGCCTGCATGAGCGTCGCCGAACGCACCCGCGAGGCCGTCCGCGACCACCCCTTTCTGTACGACGCGCTCCGGGCCGGCGTCGTCAACCACACCGCCGCAGCCCGATTTCTCGACGTCGATACCGACCCGGACCCTGACGTTGAAGCCGTCGCCGCGGCACTCCGCCGGTACGCCGCGGACCTGGACTACCGTCCGCCCGAGGGCGACGCACGCGTTACCATGGAGTCGGGGTTGGGCACCGCCGCCCGCAGGGCCAACACCGGAGCGGACGCTGAGAACGACAGCGACACCCTGCTCGCCGTCGGCGACACTGGACTCGTCGCCGGCGAGGGGTCGCTGACGGCCGTCCTCGCGACCGGCGACGTGGGTCCGGGGACGTTGCACGCCGTTCTCGGCCGGTGTGTGGCGGCCGACATCGACGTCGAAGCCGCGGGCGTCGCCGGCGACAGCCTCCTCCTCGCCGTGTCGCGCCGGGACGGTCCCGACGCACTCCGGCGAGTCGAGGACGCGGTCTGACCCCCTGCTGGGCCCGCCGGAACACCAGTTGCGGGTCGCTCCCTTTTTTACTGTGGCTGTGTCACCCCAGGGTGATGACACTGCGGGTGACGAACAGCCTCACGGGCGAACGGGAAGCATTCGAGCCGGGGGACGACGACGAGGTGCTGCTCTACTACTGTGGGCTGACGACCTCCGACCCCGCCCACCTCGGTCACGCTCGCGGGTGGGTCCACGTCGACGTCATGCACCGGTGGCTGGACCACCTGGGCTACGAGGTCCGCCACGTCGAGAACTTCACCGACATCAACGAGAAGATTGTCGCCCGCGTGGGCGAAGCGGGAGCCGGCGAGGCCGACGTCGCCCGGTCGTACATCGAGTCGGTCATCCACGACATGCGGGCGCTGAACCTCCGTCGAGCCGATGTCTACCCCCGAGTCTCCGAGACCGTCGGGGAGATCATCGACCTCGTGGAGACGCTGGTCGAGCGGGGCTACGCCTACGAGTCCGGCGGGTCGGTCTACTTCGACGTCACCGCCTTCGAGGAGTACGGCAAGCTCTCGAACCAGGACGTCGAGGAGATCGAGGCCCAGGGCGAGGAGACCGGCGAGAAGCGCCACCCCGCCGACTTCGCGCTCTGGAAGGCCGGCGGCGTCGCCCCCGAGGACATCGCCGAGCACCGCCACGAGGGCGCCGCCCCGGCAGAGGCGGCCGTCGAGACCGCCGAGACCTGGGAGTCGCCGTGGGGCGAGGGTCGGCCGGGCTGGCACATCGAGTGCTCGGCGATGAGCATGACCCACCTCGGCGAGACCATCGATATCCACGTCGGCGGGCAGGACCTCCTCTTCCCCCACCACGAGAACGAGGTCGCTCAGAGCGAGGCCGCCACCGGCCAACAGTTCGCCCGCTACTGGCTGCACGTCCGGCTGCTGGACGCCGACGACGAGGAGAAGATGTCCTCCTCGCTTGGCAACTTCGAGACGGTTGCCGAGGCTGTCGACGCCCACGGCGTGAACGCCGTCCGGACCTTCCTGCTCTCGACGGCCTACCACAACGAGGCGGTCTACAGCGCGGAGACGATGGCTGAAGCCCGGCAACGCTGGAAGGGGCTCGAGCGGGGGTACGAGCGGGCAGTCGGGGCGTGTGACAGCGTCGACGCCCGGACGACCGTCACCGACGAGACGCTCCGGGAGGCCGTCGACGAGAGCCGCGGGACGTTCGCGGCGGCGATGAACGACGACTTCAATACCCGGCGGGCGCTCGCCGCGCTGGAGGAACTGGTCTCGGCGGTCAACACCCACGTCGACGGCCACGAAGCCTACGACTACCGCGGACTCCGGCGGGCGGTCGAGACCCTCGAGGAGTACGGTCGCGAGGTCTTCGGCCTCGAATTCGGGACCGCGGAGCAGGGCGGCGACGTCTCCATCGCGGCGGACCTGGTCGAGCTGCTGCTGGAGGTGCGCGAGCGCGAGCGGACGGCCGGCAACTACGACCGCGCCGACGACCTCCGGGACGAACTCGAGGCCCTCGGCGTCGAGGTCCAGGACACCGACGACGGACCGACCTACCGCCTCTGACCCTCGCTCGGGGTGAAGCCTACGTCGTCGGCGTGCCGGGCAGCCCGGAGCCACAGGCCAGTCCGGTCGTCGCTCAGTGGCGCCGTCGGAGCCCGCTTCCCGGCCGCCTCTCCGGCGTCTCGGTACCGTCTTCACGCTGTTTGTCGCCACACAGACGCTCGCACAGTTCCCTGCGGGCCGCATCCGCGACCGGGACAGCCTCCGGAACGTCCTTCCCGTCGCTGCAGTCCTCCTCGCCGTCGGGTCCGCCGGCATCGGGCTCGCCGGACTCGCCGTGCTCTCGCTTCGCCCGGTCTCGGTCGGGCCCCAGGCCGACGCCGGTGGCGACAGGGCCGTCGACAGCCGCTGACGCCGGGGCCGCAGTTGCCTCCGGCGACCCCCTCCGGAAGCTCCAGGGCGCGTAGCTACGGTCCGACCGCGAGCGGGACGAGCAACACCCCCATCAGCGACACCCGGCGGGCGCCAAAGCGGGCCGGCACGAGCCCGACCGCAGCACTGACCGCGAAGATGGCGACGCCGACAGCGCCGGCGAGCGCCCCGACGATCAGCCCGAGCAGGCCAAGCACCCCCACGGAGATGTAGGTCTGGTCGACCCGGTTGGCAGCCGCGAGGTAGCGGTCGCCAACCCAGGGGACCAGCAGGAAGCCGACCGCCGCGGCGAGTCCACAGCCAGCGAGCAGGAGCGGCAGGTTCAGCGGTACGCCCGCGCTGTTGAGCGCGACCAACACGCCCGTGTGGGCGTCCCGGAGGGAAACGAGCGCGAAGAGTGCGAACACTGTGTTGGCGGTATTGACGCCGCTGGTGACGACCACGTACGCCCGCGGGCCGCGCTCGGGCAGGACCGCGAGCGCGCCCGTCGCGGCCACGCCGCTGGAGATACCGGAGATGTAGCCGACGATGGCACCCGAAACCGTCCCGAGCAGCGCGGTGCCCGCGAGGGCCCACTTGCCGACGGTGACGGCGGCGTCGGCCTGTGGCGGAACCCCGTCACCCCCCAGCGCCTCGACTAGCACGGGCGCACCGAACAACCCGGCAAAGAGAGCGGCGAGCATCCCGCCGGCCGCGAGCCCGCCAGTCTCGATGTCGAGTGTCGCCAGCCCGAGCAGGCCACTCGCCCCGACCGCCAGTGCCGCGCCGACCCGGGCCCGCAGACTCCGCTCGCCGAGGACGAGCAGAACGGCGATGGCGGCCAGGACGACCGAGAGGTGGGGCTCGAGTGCCGGATAGAGCCGCGACATGACGGCCGTCACCGGGAGTGCGAGCGGGACCGCCAGCGCGATGGCGAGCCCGCTACCGAGCGCCGAGAGCCGGAGTGCCTCCCGGCCCCGGCCCTGGAGAACGAGCCGGTGGCCGGGGATGGCAGTCGCGGCCATGGCGGCGTCGGGCACGCCCAGCGCGAGCGCGGGCACGACGTCCAGGAAGGTGTGGACGACACCGGCCGCGAGCATGGCCGCGCCGACGAAGCGGGGCGGGCCAGGGACGGTCGGCACCGCGGCCGCCAGCAGGAGCGCGAAGTTGTTTGCGTGGAGCCCGGGAACCAGCCCGCTGACGGTGCCCAGCACCACGCCCCCGAGCACGAACAGCAGGGCAGCCGCCGCCGTCCCCGGGCCCGTGACGACTGTGACACCGACGTCCATCCGGGCAGTCTGGTGCCGTCACCGGTCATAAGGTTACGCCCGTGCTGTCTGGCCCCCAGGCCTGTGACACTGCGGTCGGCAAGAAGGAGCGGGATAGCGGTGCTGTTGCTGTCGGGAGGCTCGCCGAAAGAAGTGTCGCGGTTCAGCCGAACAGCTCGCCGAGGCCCTCGCCGGAGGCCTCGTCGTCATCGTCGTCGCCGGCTTCCTCGGCTTCCTCTGCTTCGGCCTCAGCTTCCTCTTCTTCGGCCTCGGCTTCCTCTGCTTCGGCCTCGTCAGCTGCCGGGGCCGCGGCGCCGTCGCCGCCGGTTGCGGCGGGGACTGCGGCGGCCTCCTCGACGGCCTCGTCGATGTCGACGTCCTCGAGGGCTGCGACCAGCGCCTTGACGCGGGACTCCTCCACGTCGACGCCGGCGGATTCGAGCACGCCCGTCAGATTGTCTTCGTTGATCTCCTCGCCCGATTCGTTCAGGATGAGTGCTGCGTATACGTACTCCATTGTTAGTCACCGAACATGTCTCCGAGGGCCTCGCCGGCGTCGCCGTCGTCGTCATCGTCGTCGGCCTCGTCGGCCTCGTCGGCCTCGTCAGCCTCCGCGGCGTCGTCGGCGTCCTCGGTGTCGTCCGGTTCGGTCTCGGACGACTCGGTCGCCGTCTGTTCGTCAGCCTGTTCCACTTCCTCGACACCCTGCAGTTCCTCCGGCAGGGCCTCGGGGTCTTCGACCCGCGCGGCCAGCATACGGACCTGCCCGTCTGCCTTGCCGATGAGGTCCGGCACGACATCGGGGTCCTCGATGGCAGCCTGAATGCCCAGGCTCTTGGCCTCGCCGCTTGCCCTCCCGAGCAGCGCTGGCAGTGTCGAGGCGGTCGGGACCTGCGCGTTGAGCGCGAGGTTGCGCGCCCGCGCGGCCGCCACTTCGACGTCTGTCCGGTACTCGTCGACGTCGATTTCGAGGTCGGCGGGCTCGAAGAGCACGCCTTCGGCGACGACACCGCGCAGGTCCAGGCCGACCTCCTTGGGTTCGATGCCCAGCTCCGAGAGGACGTTGGCCAGGTCCGCCGAGACTTCGCCGCCAGCCTCCAGCACCGTCGAGTCCTCGAGTACCGTGATCGAGCCGCCCTCGATCCGGGCGTTCGCGCCGACTGTCTGCAACTCGCCGACGAAGGGGCCCGGGTCCATGCCCGTGTCACCCTCGGGGACGACGATATCGTTGGGCGCGACCTCGCCCGCGTTGATCGGGGCCGAGGTCTTCGAGGCTTCGAGCTGCTGGTAGAGCCCGAAGGGGTTCTCGCTGGTGCCGACAAGCCCGACCTGGCCGCTCACATAGCCCGGCAGCTCGTCGAGGCCGGCTTCCTCGAGCGCCCGCGCCAGCAGAGTGTTCCGGGAGACCCGGATCTCGGCCGTGCCGTGCAGGTCACGACGCATGTCCTGAAGTTGGCGGCTCGGGATGCCAGTGATGTCGATGACACCGACGCTCTCGTAGCGGTCGAGGTAGTCGGCGAGCTCGTCGACTTCCTCGCGCTTCCACTCGGGGATGGTCTCGGTCTTGCGCTCGCTCTCTGCGCTCATTGGGCAACCTCCACGGCCGGGCCCATGGTCGTCTTCACGTAGACGGTGTCGACGTTCATCGGGCCCTTCTCGAGGTCGGCGTGGAGCCGCCTGATGATGACGTCGATGTTGTCGGCGATCTCCTCGGCGGACATGTCCTCGGCACCCACGCGGGTGTGGAACGTCCGCCGGTCGCCGCTGCGGACCTGCACCGAATTTTTCAGCCGCTCGACCTGCTCGACGATGTCGTCGTCGGGGCTGACAGGCTCGGGCATCTTTCCCCGGGGGCCGAGTACGGTCCCCAGATAGCGCCCGATGTCCTGCATCAGTCCCTCCTCCGCGAGAAAGAAGTCGGTCCGTCCGGCCAGGTCCTTGGCCGTGTCGTCGTCGTCGCCGAGGTCAGCGAGTTCGTCTGCGCCGAGCACCTCGTCGGCAGCTTCCTCGGCACGGACCGCGGTCTCGCCGTCCGCGAAGACCACGATCGACGTCTCCTGGCCGGTCCCTTGCGGCAGGACAATGCTCTCGTCGATACGGTTCGATGGGTCGTCGAGGTCGATGTCGCGCAGGTTGACTGCGAGGTCTACCGTCTCACGGAAGTTCCGTGGCGGGGCATCCCCGAGTGCGCGCGAAACCGCCTCCTCTATTTCCTGGTCTGCCATTGTTCACCTCCGTAGTGCGCCGATGGCTCCTACGGGTCAGTGAAACAGGCCGACGCCTGTCTCGTCCGTGTCCATGCTCACGCCGGATTTAAACCCGTCGAAGGCTCGTCAGCCCGTACACCGCGAAGAGCGAGTCGAAGGTACACGCGGCGTGCGGTCGGCGATGTAGCGAAAGAAGCCCCTTTCGCTGGCCCCGATAAAATCCTCGAGTGGTGAGAGGGTTCGGCAGTCGTGCTACAGCGAGGGCGCGTGTGCATCACCGAGATGACGACCGACCACAGCATTATTCTGCTCGCTTCCCTACCGAGTAGGGATGGCAGACACGGAAAACGGACGAGAGAAGCAAGCAGACGACGGGAACCAACAGGAGGAGGGAGTTCACGACTCGCTGCCCGAGTGCCATCGTCGCGGGTGCACCGAGCGAGCGACGTTTGTCGTCCTCGAACGATATCAGGAAGAGACCGGGCACGGTGTCGTGGAGGCGGAGGCTGTTCTCTGTCAGGAACATACCGCCGAGGAGAGTCCCGCAAATCTCGACCGCAGGTACGCGAATTACGTGTTTCGTGTCCAACCTCTCCAGGAGTAGCCAACAGAGCCGCACTGACTTCAGCCGCTGTATTCACACACGATTCGTCTCGGTCGTTGAGAGGGGTCGACAAACCGCTCTTCCGTAGTTCAGCTGTTCGAAGCCGACACTGTCGCTTCGGCTTCGAAGACACCGACGGGCTCACGCCGTTCGCCCGTCGAGCCTTCGCTTCGCCGGCCTCATACTGCCGGCTGTACGTCTGTTGAGAATCTCGCCATACCGGGGTGCAAGTATCTTCCGAAGTTACAGCCGGCAGTATCAGCTACGCCTCGGCCGCCTCAGCGAAGGCGTCGTCGTACTCGCCGGCGTCGACCTTCTCCTTGAACTCCCGGGGGTTCTCGCCCTCGATGGTCACGCCCAGCGAGGTGCAGGTACCGACGACCTCCTTGGCGGCGTTTTGCAGGTCGTAGGAGAGCAGGTCGGGGTGTTTCTGCTCGGCGATCTGCCGGACCTGGTCGACGCTCAGGTCGGCGACGAAGTTCTCCTGGGGCTCGCCGCTTCCGGTCTCGAAGCCGGCCTCGTCCTTGATGAGCTCCGCGGTCGGCGGGACGCCCACCTCGATGGAGAAGGAGCCGTCCTCCTCGTACTCGACGGTGACGGGGACCTCGGTGCCGTCGAACGCCTCGGTCTGGTCGTTGATCTCCTGAACGACCGCCTGTACGTCCACCGGCGTCGGACCGAGCTCCGGGCCCAGCGGCGGGCCGGGGTCAGCCTGGCCGCCGGGGACGAGTACCTCGATGGTTTCAGCCATACTCTCTGGTCCGTCGGGGCGCGTTTAAGGATTTCTGTATGCGGCGGACAGTTGGTCAGACGGCGTCACAGTGATCGTTGTCCCGATGTCCCGGCGATTGCCCGCGCCGGGGTCGGTAAACGCCGGGAACAGACGACACGAATCACTATCAGGCCACGGCGACGCCGTTGCGTGCCAGAAAGTCGGAGACGTCCTTGATCTCGACGGGGCTCCCGATGATGCGGACCCGCGAGTCCTCTTCCCGGACAGTGACGGTGAACCGCTCCTCGAGGGCAGCGTCGAACCCGTCGATGGCCGACCGAGGGAGGAGGATCTGCGTGCTGTCGCGGAAACGGTCCGCGTTTGTCATTGTCTGGATTCCTGTCGCTCGTCGGATTAGTGTATCGAAACAACTCTGCGTGGCACAGACGGAAGCGCTTTTTACCGCCCGCGGCCGACGGACAGTCGATGGGCCTCGAGGAGGAGATCGAGGAGATCGAACAGGAGATCGCCGACACTCCGTACAACAAGTCGACCGAGCAGCACATCGGCCGGCTAAAGGCCAAGCTCGCCGAAAAGAAAGAAAAACTCGACCGGCAACAGTCCTCCTCCGGCGGTGGCCCCGGCTACGCCGTCGAGAAGACCGGCGACGCCACCGTCGCGCTCGTGGGCTTTCCCAGCGTCGGCAAGTCCACACTGCTGAACGCATTGACCAACGCCGACAGCGATGTCGGTGCCTACGAGTTCACCACGCTCGACGTCAACCCGGGGATGCTCAAGTACCGCGGCGCGAACATCCAGCTGCTCGACGTTCCCGGCCTCATCTCGGGGGCTGCGAGCGGCCGCGGCGACGGCCAGGAAGTGCTCTCCGTGATCCGGACCGCTGACTTGGTGGTGTTCATGGTCTCGGTGTTCGAGACCCAGCATTACGACCGCCTGCACGAGGAACTCCGAAAGAACAAGATCCGACTGGACACCGACCCGCCGCGCGTCTCGGTCCGCAAGAAGGCCAAGGACGGCATCTCGGTCACCGCCAGTGTCGACCTCGACCTCGACGAGGAGACGGTCAAGAGCGTGCTCCGGGAGCGTGGCTTCGTCAACGCCGACGTGACCATCGGCGAGCAGGTGGACATCGACCGGCTGGTCGACGGGGTGATGGACAACCGGGTCTACCTCCCCTCTGTCGTCACTGTCAACAAGGTCGACCTCATCGAGCGCGACTATCTCGACACTGTCCACGCCGAACTCCGGGAGCGGGGGGTCGACCCCGAGGAGGCGGTGTTCATCAGCGCCGAGGCCGAACGGGGGCTCGACACCCTCAAGCAACGCATCTGGACGGAACTGGGCCTGATCCGGGTCTACATGGACAAGCCCGGCCGGGGAATCGACGACGAGGAGCCGCTCGTGCTCCGGGAGGGTGACACCATCGACGATGCCTGCCACAAACTCGGCGGTAGCTTCGAGGAGCGCTTTCGCTTCGCCCGCGTCACCGGACCCAGCGCCAAACACGACGAGCAGCAGGTCGGCCGCAGCCACGAACTCGCCGACGAGGACGTGCTCCGCATCACCACCCGGAAGTAATGGAGCCCAAGTACCGCCGGCTGCTCGTCTACGTCGCGCTCTTTTTGCTCCCCTGGTCCGTGGTGAACGCTCGGGGAGTGGTGACCGTCGTCTTCCCCTTCGGCCTGCTGAACTTCGTGCCGCTGCACCTGACCGACATCGTCTCCTTCGCGACCGTCAACAGCCGCCGTCTCCCGGACTTCCTGCTGGGGTGGCCGGTCGGCGTCGGGTTCTACCTGGCCGGGGTGGCGAGCGTCGTCTCCGGGCTTCTCCTCGGCCGCGAGGACTCCCGGCTCACCGCGGGGCTGTTCGCCTTCGCCGGCGTGACACAGGTCACGCTCGCGCTCGGCTTCACCCGCCGGGTCGGTACCACCGCCGTCCCCGTCGGGGCGGTCGTCCTGTGGCTCGCCGTCTGGTGGTACGACTGGCCGGCAATCAGGCAGACGCTCTCGTTCGAGAAGTCCTGACGGACGTGGGTGCAGAGCCCGGGCGCGGGTCGGACAGGTTTTTGCGGGCGCCGGGCCTACTCCGGACCGCATGAACGACTACCTGCTCGACCACGTGATGATGCGCGTCGAGGACCTCGAGGCGTCGCTGGACTGGTACACCGGTCACCTGGGCTACGAGGAGGCTGGCCGCTGGGAGGCCGACACCTTCACCAACGTCTTCCTGCAGGCGCCGGGCGCCCACGACGACGGCGCCCTGCTCGAGCTGACCTACAACCACGACGGCCGAACCTACGACATGGGCGACGCCTGGGGGCACATCGCCGTCCGGTGTGAGGACGTCTACGACGCCTACGAGGAGCTGCTGGACAGCGGCGTCGAGGACTACCGCGACCCGGACTCCTGTGGCGGCTCCTACGCCTTCGTGAAAGACCCCGACGGCCACGAGGTCGAGGTCGTCGAACGCGACCACGGCGCCACATACAGCCTCGACCACACCATGATCCGCGTCGAGAGCGCCGACGAGGCTGTCGGCTGGTACACCCGGACGTTCGACTACGAGCTGTTCCGGCGCGCGGAGTTCGAGGACTTCGCGCTCTACTTTCTCAAGCCCGGCGACGCCCCCGCCGAGGCGATGTCGATGGAGCTGACCTACAACTACGACGGCCGCAGCTACGAACTGGGCGACGCCTGGGGGCACGTCGCGGTCCGGGCCGACGACCTCCACGACGCCTGGGACGAGCTCATGGGTCGCCACGCCGCCGAGTACCGCGACCCCGAGAGCTGCAACGACATGTACGCGTTCACCAAGGACTGCGACGGCCGGGAGATCGAGGTCGTCACCCGGTAACGCCGGCTGTTTCCGCCCCCGTCTCCCCGGCCCGGCTCAGGCGTCCCCGGCGTGCCCAGCATCCGCCGGCAGCCCGCCGAACGCCGCCAGTGCCTCACGCTCCAGGGGATGGAGGTCACCGGGGACCACGAGCAGGTGCAGCGGCGGGCCAAAGTCCCCGTCAGCGAGGACGTCCAGCCGGTCGGCCCGCACGGCCGGGCCGTCGCTGCCGGCCTGGCCGACCACCACACCCACGCCCGAGAGCCCGGCATCGGCGAGCAGGCCGGCCGCGTGGTCGCCGGTCATGTAGCGGTCCTCGGCGTCGCTCTCGCCCCCGCGGCTCCGGTCGGCGCCACTGTCAGTGTGCCCCTTGTCGCGGTCGATGTCCAGGTAGACCAGCGTGTGCAACCCGCGCTCGCGGTTGTCCGACACGGTCTCGAGGACGCTGTCGGGGACCCCATCGCCACCGTGAGAGGACTCGAAGGGGAGCGTGGTGGCCTTCCCGAAGCGGTAGTTCTGGAGCCCGGTCAGCGAGGCCGCCGCCGTGCTCGCAGTCGTCCCGTGGATCACCCGGGTCGCGACCCCGCGCTCGTG
>CAZOWU010000058.1:0-10835 GCA_964583735.1 uncultured Halobacteriales archaeon
AACTATCTGCAGTAATCACTATGAGCCGTTTGCGGCTCCGGGCCACCAGCCACGACCCTCCCCGTGGGTATCCAAAGCGTGTCTGTCAGAGCTCCTGAAAAACGGTCTCGTAGTCGTGTTCCAGCAGGTCGTCCAGCGTCTCGTCGACCTTCTCGCGGAGCTTCTGCATCCGGTCGGTCAGTTGCTGGAACTCGGTGCTGGAGCGGTGGTCGATGTCGGCAGACGCTTCGAGTGCGGCTCGCTTGGAGGCCAGCGCGAACAGTTCGCGGCTGCGGTTGTCGTACTCGGCGCGCTGGAGGAGCACGTCGATGACGGACCTCAGTTCGGCCTTCGAGACGGGCTTTGTCAGGTAGTCGTCGAAGGGCATGTCGACGATGTCTGCCGCCGGGTCGACGGCCGTGAGCATCGCAACCTGTGGGTCGTAGCCGCGGGCCCGGAACTCGCTCAGCACGTCGTCGCCAGCCACCTCCGGCATCCGCCGGTCGAGGAAGACGACATCGACAGACTCGTCGATCACATCCAGCGCCGCCTGGCCGTCGCTCGCTGTTCTCACCTCACAGCGGTCCGAGATCCAGAGCTCGTACACCGTCAGCAGGTCCGGCTCGTCGTCCACGAGCAACACGGTCGGCTCGTCGTCGGATACATTCATTTCTGATAATAGCCTATCCCCCAATTCGGGGTTCTCTGGTATAAAACCCCCACAGCATTATGAGAATTGAAACGCGGAGTCCGGTCGTGTGGCGACCAGGGACACCCGCTGGCTTCATGCACCCCGGGAGACCAGTAGCGGATATGGCCACCGACCCAGCCGCCGTCTCGACAGTCACCTTCGACTCCTACAGCACAGTCGTCGACGTTGACGCAGCCGAGACGGCCCTCGCCGAGCGTCTCGACCGCGACCCCGCACCGGTTTCGCGGCTCTGGCGCTCCCGGTCGCTACAGTACACGATGACCGCCAACTTCGTCGACGCGTACCAGCCGTTCTACGAGATGAACCGCGACGCGCTGACCTACGCCCTCGCTGCCTACGGCGTCGACGTTTCGGCAGAGGAGCGAGACGAGATCCTCGCGGTGTACCACGAACTCGACGTCTTCGAGGACGTGCACAGCGGGATGGAGCGGCTCCGGGACGCCGGCTACCCGGTCTACGTCGTCTCGAACGGAAACCCGGCGATGCTCGCTTCGATGGTCGAGCACGCCGGCATCGGTGACCTGCTCGAGGACACTGTCAGTGCCGACGAGGTCGAGACGTTCAAACCCCACCCCGAGATCTACCGCCACGCCGCCGCCCGCACGGGAACGCCGGTCGACGGGATTCTCCACGTTAGCGCGGGACAGTTCGACATCGCGGGCGCGGTTCACGCCGGGATGCAGGGCGCCTGGCTCAACCGCGAGGACCGCCCACAGGAGATGTTCGGCCCCCAACCCGACACCGTCGTCGGTTCCATCCACGAGGTCGCGGACAGCTTAGAGTAGCTGCAGGAGCCACTGTCCGGAGTGTGCAACCAGCGCGGCGGACCCGAGGAGCAACAGCGCGCCGATAGCCGCCTGTTCCCGGACCGACCGCCGCGGCCCGGTCGCGGCGCGACCGAGTCCACCGTCCAGCTCCGGGTCGAGGTCCGCCCCAGAGAGCCCACCCGGAGCAGGACCTGTCGGGTCTGCTCCCTGCCAGCGGCGGTACGCCCGAAGACACCACAGCCCGCCGGTGCGGAGCCCGAGCAGGCCCGCGACGAAGGGCAGCCCGAAAAACAGGAGGACTGCCCAGAGGTCGAGTGAGGGGGTCGCCATCGACCGCTGTTGTGACGGGAGCCACGAATGGCTTGCGACCCTCGTGCGGGGCCGAGACTGAGCGAACGAGGTGCGCGGAGGAGTGGACTCGCCGGGACACCGTTTTGTCGCTGGGAACCCAACAGCGGGTATGTCCGAGATCGACCCCGACGCGCTGTTGCCCAGCCCGCGGATGCGCGACCAGGCCTGCGAGGGCGAGGTGACCCAGGTCCACCGCGGCGACCGCTACGCGGAGGAGGGTGACATGTTCAGCATCGACAGCGAGACCTTCGAGGTCGTGGCTGTCCGGGAACGAACACTCGGCGATATGACCGACGAGGACGCCCGGCGGGAGGGTGCACGGGACCTGGACCACTATCAGGAAATCCTCCGTCGTGCCCACGACAACTTCGAGTGGGACGACAGCAGCGACGTCGTGTTGCACAGGTTCGAAGCACAGTAGGCCGTGCGGCGTTGCCTGTGACGCTTGCTCCCCGAGCCGACCGAACGGTTTTTTCCCGGTCGCGGGCAACCGACTGGCGATGAACGGACTCGTGGTCGGGGCCGGCGAGATGGGACAGTGGCTCGTCGACGTGCTCGGTGATGCGGGCCTCGACGTCGCCGTAGCGGACGTCGACCCGGACGTCGCGGCGGCCGCTGCAGACGTGACCTCCGACGTCCGGGCAGTCCCCGTGGCGGGCGAGGAAGGCTTCGACCTGGTCTGCGTGGCGGTCCCGATCCCGGCCGCGGAGGAGGCAATCTCGGCGGCCGCGCCGCGAGCCGACCGGGCGTTGCTAGACGTCACGGGGACGATGGCTGACCCCGTGGCTGCGATGCGCAAGCAGGCCCCCGACCGCGAACGCGTGAGCCTCCACCCACTCTTCGCGGCCGACGCCGAACCCGGCAACGTAGCGGTCGTTCCTGACGCCACGGGTCCGGTCACGGACGGCGTCCGGGAGACGCTCGCGGAGCGGGAGAACAACCTCTTCGAGACGACGCCCGCAGAGCACGACCGGGCGATGGAGACTGTTCAGGCGCGCGTCCACGCGGCCGTGCTCGCCTACGGGCTCGCCGCCGAGGAAGTACCCGAGGAGTTTCACACCCCGGTCTCGGCCGGCCTTGCCGAGCTGGTCGAGCGGGTGACGGGCGGCGACGGCCGCGTCTACGCCGATATCCAGGCGTCGTTCAGCGGCGCGGAGGATGTCGCCGAGGCCGCACACCGGGTGGCCGAGGCCGACCGCGACACCTTCCGACAGCTCTACGAGGACGCATGAACGAGAGCCAGCGCCAGGGTGTCCTCGACAACGCCCGCTACCTCCGCCAGGTCCGCCCGCTCGACCCCGAAGAGGTCTCGGCGTACGTCGAGGGCCAGCCCCATCCCGCTGCCGTCCGACAGGTGCTGCGCGAGCACGCTGTCGAGTTGAGCCTGCTCGAACGCGACGACGGTTCCTTCGTGCCCGTCGAGGACGGCGCGGGGCAGGACGGTCAGGAGGGTGAAGACAGACGCGTCGACGTCCCGTTCGACGGCGTCGCCGCATTCCCGGAACGCTACGCCCGCCCCGTCGAAGACCTGCTCGTCGAGGAGTTCAGTCCCGGCTGGCCCGACGGTACGTCCGGCGACCGGCTCCGCGAGCGGGTGCGGACGTTCAAGTCCAGCTACCTCCAGGGCGAGTCCGTCGAGTACGACCGGCTGACCGCGCTCGGCTACGCTGTCTACCACCTGCCGCCGTACTACGCGGCGGTCCAGTACGTCCTCACAGAGCTTGCGGCCGACGGCCTGCTCCCCGCGGAGTTGCGGGTGCTCGACGTCGGAGCAGGCGTGGGCGGGCCAGCGCTCGGTCTCCACGACTTCCTGCCCGCTGAGACGCTCGTCGACTACCACGCCATCGAGCCCAGCGCGGCGGCCGACGTGCTGACAGCGCTGCTGGGAGAGACCGGCCGGAACTTCCACACGACAGTCCATCGCGAGCGCGCCGAGACGTTCGACCCTGGTCGGCAAGGACCGTTCGACCTCCTCCTCTTCGCGAACGTGCTCTCGGAACTCGGTGACGCCGCCGGGACGCTCGCCCGCTATCTCGACGCGTTGGCGGCCGCGGGAACGGCAGTGGCGCTGGCCCCGGCCGACCGGGAGACGGCCATCCACCTCCGGCAGGTCGAGCGCACAGTCGAGCGGGAGGCGGACGCGACGGTGTACGCACCGACACTGCGGCTCTGGCCTGGCCAGCGCCCTGGCGGGGAGTGCTGGTCGTTCGACCGCAAGCCCGACATCGACACCCCGGCACTCCAGCGCCGCCTGGACGAGGGTGAGCGGGCGGACAGGGGAGAGACCCCGCCGGGGCGTTCGCCGGGTGACGGCGAGTTCGTCAACGTGGACGTCCAGTACGCCTACAGCCTCCTCCGGACTGACGGTCGCGAGCGAGTCTCGTTCACTCCGGACCAGGACAGGGTGGCCAGAATGGCCGACACCGAGACCCACGTCACCGACCGGGTGGACTGTGTCGGCGTGAAACTCAGCCACAACCTCGGCTCCGGGAATCCGCTCTTTCTGGTCGGGGACGGCAGCGAGCAGGTCGACCACTTCGCCGTGCTGACCGAATCCACGACGCTGAACCGGGACCTTGAGGCTGCCGACTACGGCGCAGTTCTGTGGTTCGAGAACGTCCTGGTGCTCTGGAACGATGACGAGGGTGCGTACAACCTGGTCGTCGACGGCCAGACCGTCGTCGACCCCGTGGCTCGGTAGGCAGTTCGCCTTCCCCGTCCGACTCCTGACGACCACACAGGAGTACCCTTTTGCAGCTTCCGGTCACAACAGACCTATGAACGACCCGACGATCCTGCTGACCAACGACGACGGGATCGACGCCGCTGGCCTCCAGGCACTCTACGATGCACTCGGGGCCGTCGGCGACGTGACTGCCGTCGCCCCCGCGGACGACCAGAGCGCTGTCGGTCGGGCACTCTCGTACTCCGCGACTGTCCACGAGCACCGGATGGGCTACGTCATCGAGGGGACTCCCGGGGACTGCGTCGTCGCGGGGCTCGAGGCGCTGGTGCCCGGCGCCGACCTGGTCGTCGCGGGCTGTAACGAGGGGGCAAATCTCGGGGCGCACACGCTGGGGCGGTCGGGTACCGTGAGCGCGGCCGTCGAGGCGACCTTTTTCCACGTGCCCGCCATCGCCGTCTCGATGTACTACCCTGTCGAGAAGGACATCTCCCTGGCTGAGGTCGACCCGGACCCCGAACTCTTCACCGAAGCCAAGCGGGCTGCGGCCTATCTTGCCGACCACGCTCCCGGCGCCGGAGTCTTCGACCAGGCCGACTACCTGAACGTGAACGCGCCGGTGCCCGAGCGCGCGACTGGTGAACTGCGCGTCACTCGCCCCTCAGAGGTACACATGCTCGAAGCCCAGAAGAACGGCGAGGCAATCGAGCTGACAGACCCGATCTGGGAGCTGATGTCCGAGGGAGATGTCCCGGACCCGGAGGGGACCGACCGCCGAGCAGTGCTGGACGGCCACACCAGTGTCTCGCCGCTGACAGCCCCTCACACGACCGAACACCACGAGACACTCGACGCGCTGGCCGAGACGTACAACTGAGTGCTGACTGCCCGGGCCTCCCCTTCCCGGTGCTCACACTCACTTCTCGAACCCCTGACCGTAGCTGTCGACCACCTCGGCCACCGTCACCTCGTAGGCGTCGTACCACTCCTCCCACCGCCGCTTGGCCTCCAGGTGGTCGTCGTGCTCGGCGAAGGCCGCGAGGGCTTCTGCCGACTCCCACCGGTAGGTGAGAAGCACCTCTCCTCCGTCCGGTGACTCCCAGGTGCGCCGCCCTCGATAGCCCGGCGTCGACTCCGCGGCAGCCTCGACGGTCGCGTTGAGGTCACGGAACTCCTCGTCGAATTCGTCGGGCCGGAGCCGGAACGTGACCAGGTACACGCCCGTGACTGTGTCACCCCAATTGAAAACCCTTGGTACCGCTCGCTCAGCGCGATTCGCGCTGTTCCACCTTGTTCAGTTCGATGAGCAGCCGGAAGATTGCCTTGACGAGGTTGGCGTCGACGTCGAAGCGCTCGGCGTTCTCACCGGCGCGGTCCATCACCTGTTGTTCCTGCTGTTCGTCGGTGGTCGGGAGCCCCTGCTCGGCTTTCACCTCGGCGATGGTGTCGGCGACGTAGGTGCGCCGCGCGATGAGTTCGACGATTTCGCGGTCGATCCCGCGTATCTCCGTGCGCAGTTCTTCCAGGGCCATCTCCTCGGGGTTCTGGTCGCTCATCGTCATC
This sequence comes from uncultured Halobacteriales archaeon, assembly GCA_964583735.1. Lineage (GTDB taxonomy): Archaea > Halobacteriota > Halobacteria > Halobacteriales > Haloarculaceae > Salinirussus. The sequence continues at coordinate 6,056 of CAZOWU010000058.1, forward strand.
GTGGTGTCTGCGTGTCCAGGTCGGTCATCGTACTCGTGTTCCCTCCGTTTGCGTGGTTGTCAGCCAGGTTGTGCCGTCGTACTCCGCCCACCGTTCGGCGACAGCCGACACCCCTTCCTGCGTGCCGACGGCGGTATAACTGGGACCAGTCCCCGACAGCGAGACGCCCGCGACACGGTCCATCGCGGCGACCACCGGGTCCACCGTGAACTCCAGCGCGGCACAGAACGCCAGCCCGTTGACGGTCATCGCAGTCCCGAACTCGCCGTCGAGCGCCAGGTCGGCCACCAGGTCCGCGACCGGGGCGACCTGCCGACAGCGGGTCACGTCCGCGTCGGCGCTGTAGGCCCGCTCTGGCGGCGTGTAGACCAGTACCTCCCACTCGCGTTCGGTGCGGGCCAGCAGTTCGTCGGTCGTGTTGTCCGTGACCGTCACGCCACCGAGCATCGAGGCGCTGGCGTCGTCGAAGGCTCCTGTGACTGTGACCCCAGCATCGCGGGCAGCCTCGACGCCGACCCGGGCGGCCTCCTCCCGTGTGACCTCCTCGGTCGCGTCGAGCGCGTCGAGCGTCGCCAGCACGGTCGCGTTCGCCGCCGCGCTCGATGACTTCAGGCCCGAAGCCATCGGCACGTCGCTCTCGGTGCGGACGGTCCCGCCCTGGCCGTCGCCAAAGCGTTCGGTGACCCGCGCGAGGCAGGTCTCGACCAGTTCGGTGTCGGCGTCGGGCTCGCCCGCGATAGTCCCCTCGACGTCCGCACCGTCGGCGAGTTCGACGGTCGCTGTCGTGTACTCGTCGATAGCGAACGCGGAGCCACGGCCGTTCGCGAGCGCGTTGAGGACTGTGCCCGCCGCGGGTGCCGCCGCCTGGCCCTCCATTGTGGGTGTGACTCCCGCGGCGCGGTATTTCACCGTTGCGGAACGGTCACCCGCCTGGCGGGACCGACCCGGTCGTCTGGCCGGTCCGGAACGCCCATGGTCCCGCCAGCCAAACCGGCAGGTGTGCCAGACGACGCGAGCGAGGGCGGCGGCACAGACGCTGCCGGCGGGGGGAGTGCCGGCGGGGCGGCTGGCGAACAACCCGCCGCGGGGTCGGCGGAGGCCAAAGCGCTCCGCCGCCAGCAGCTGTTTGCCGGGACAGCCATCGCGTCGCTGAGCGGGATGGCCGTCGTCGTCGCCGGCCTCCAGCAGTTCCCCGGCCTGACACCGATTGTCCCGTTCGGGGCCGGGATGGTCACGACTGCGGCGACTTTCGCTGTCGTCTACGCCAGCATCTTCGGCACGTGATGGCCCGGTGAGCTCAGGCGCGGGTACCACGACATAGACGCTGTTTTACGGGCTGACTGTCAACGACGGGGCATGGAGGGACGCTCCGAGGTCGCGCCGGACACGCTGCCCGTCGAACTTCGGGAGGACGGCGTACTCGTCGAGTACACCGACGGACGGGAGGTCCTCTACCGCGGCGTCCCCGAGAAAGTCGTGGGGGCGCTCGCTACCCCACCCGGCAAGGACGTCCACGTGCTCGTCACCGACGCCTCCGACACGCAGGGCGTGCTCGTCTACGTCAACGAGCGACGGACAGAAGACGAGATCCTCCGCGACACCGGCGTCGGTCGGGTGCTGCTCGACCGGGACGAACGGACGACAGTCTTCCCCGGTGTCGCCGTCGAGGACGTGGGCAACGGCCTGCGCGTCGAGGTCGAGGTCGAGGACCCGGCAGTGGTCGACGGCCGCGTCTTCGCCTTCGCGGAGGACGGGATGAGCGAACACGCCTACGAGGTCGTCCCGGCGGGCGAGAACGGGGAGTAAGGGGGAAGCGGGGCTGACGAGGGACGCCTCACTGGATGTAGGAGGGGTCCTCGTCGTCGCAGTTCGCCTCGTGCTGTCTGGCTTCCGTTTCGTCGTCGAACATGAGGCCACACTGGTCGCACTCGTACCACGTCATGTCGTCGCGCGTGGTGGTCGAGACCATACGTGGTCATCGACTGGCGCCGAGTAAATAGATTTCTCCAGGGTTCGGTCTGACACCCGGGGTTCGCAAGCCGGACCGGACTTATGCCTGTGCCGTGCCTACGGGTGGACATGAGCGAGGTTGGCACGAGCGGGGAAGTTCGCGCCCGCGTCGAAGGCGCGCGAAAGCGCGACGCCGGGCGCGGAATTGCCCGGCTGCCCGAGAGCCTCCAGTCCGAGCTGGGGCTCCTCAGCGGCGACCCGGTCGTCATCGAGGGCGACCGCGAGACCGTCGCGAAGGTCTGGCCCGGCAGCGACGAGGGGGTGGTCAGGATCGACGCCGACACCAGAGCCAGCGCCGGGGCGACCGTCGGCGATAGCGTGCGGCTCCGTGGCGCCTCCGTCGAGGAGGCCGCTGCGGTCACGCTCCAGCCGACGGGAGAAGGGGAGGGTGGCGGCGACGATGGCAACCACGACCTCCCCTCCGATGGGGCTGCCGGACGGCGGCTCCGGGACCGGATCGTCGCGCCGGGCAAGCGCCTGCGCGTCGACGGGGAGTCCTTTGTCGTCAGCGAAGCCGGCCCCTCCGGCACAGTGCGGGTCACCGACGCGACCGTCGTGACCGTCGACCCCGAACTCGCGACCGTCGACGAGACAGAGGAGGGCGTCGAGGACGAGCCGACCGGCACGACCTACGAGGACATTGGCGGCCTCGACGAGGAACTCGATACGGTGCGGGAGACGGTCGAACTCCCGCTCACGGAGCCCGAAACGTTTGCCGACCTCGGCGTCGACCCGCCCTCTGGTGTTCTCCTCTACGGCCCGCCGGGGACCGGCAAGACGCTGATCGCCCGGGCGGTCGCCAACGAGGTCGACGCCTACTTCGACACCATCTCGGGTCCGGAGGTGGTCTCCAAGTACAAAGGCGAGTCCGAACAGCGCCTCCGGGAGGCCTTCGAAGAGGCGGCCGCGAACGCCCCCGCCGTGTTGTTCATCGACGAGATCGACTCCATCGCCGGCGCACGCGACGAGGACGCCGACATGGAGAACCGCGTCGTCGCCCAGTTGCTGACGCTGATGGACGGCCTCGACACGGACGAGGGCGTCGTCGTCATCGGCGCGACCAACCGCGTCGACGATGTCGACCCCGCGCTCCGTCGTGGGGGCCGATTCGACCGCGAGATCGAGGTCGGCGTCCCCGGCGAAGCCGGCCGACGGGAGATCCTGACGGTCCACACCCGCGAGATGCCGCTGGCCGCAGACGTCGACCTCGACGGCGTCGCCGCCCGAACCCACGGCTTCGTCGGTGCAGACCTGGCTTCGCTGGCCCGCGAGGCCGCGATGAGCGCGCTCCGACAGGACGGGGAGCAATCCCGTGAGGGAACGCCGGCGGTCACGGCGGCGGATTTCGAGCGGGCGCTCGCGGCCGTCGACCCATCGGCGATGCGGGAGTACGTGGCCGAATCGCCGGAGGAAACCTTCGCCGACGTGGGTGGGCTCGAGGACACGAAGGACCGCCTCCGGGAGGCCGTCGAGTGGCCGCTCTCCTACGGCCCGCTGTTCGATGCTGCGGGTGCCGACCCACCCTCGGGTGTTCTCCTCTACGGTCCCCCCGGGACCGGCAAGACGCTGCTCGCACGCGCGATTGCCGGCGAGAGCGGTGTCAACTTCTTGCGGGTCGCGGGCCCGGAACTGCTGGACCGGTACGTCGGTGAGAGCGAGGAGGCCGTCCGCGAGGTCTTCGAGCGGGCCAGACAGACCGCGCCCGCCGTCGTCTTCCTCGACGAGGTGGACGCCGTCGCGGGCCGTCGCGGCGAGACCGGGGAAGTGACCGATAGAGTCGTCTCACAGTTACTGACCGAACTGGACCGGGCGGCCGACCACCCCTCGCTGCTCGTACTCGCTGCCACGAACCGGAAGGATAGCCTCGACCCGGCCCTGCTCCGGCCCGGACGGCTCGAACGCCACATCGAGGTCCCGCTCCCCGGGGAGGCCGCACGCCACAAGATCCTGGCGGTCCACGCCCGCGAGACGCCGCTTGCCACAGACGTCGACCTCGATGCCGTGGCCAGCAAAACGGCGGGGTTCTCGGGGGCCCAACTCGAGGCACTGGTCCGGGACGCGTCCCTCCGGGCGGTCCGGGAAGTCGCGGGGACGGTCGACCCCGACGCCGCCGGCGAGCACACGGACCGCGTGGCGGTCACCCGCGACCACGTCGACGCCGCGCTGGCCGCCCTCGAGGCGTCCGGAGACGTGGCCCAGTGACGCTGGTCGCCGTCTCTCGTGCTGTGCTATCACTCACCACACGGCTTATTCCGGTGCAGTGACAACCCCCCACCATGACCGGGAAGACCAGCAGACAGCGGGAGTCCGAGGGAGGCGGCCACTACATCGACGGCGAATTCAGGGGTGCCGACGGCGACACCTTCGAGAGCGTCAACCCGGCGACTGGGGAGACACTCGGCACCTTTCCGCGGGGGACGGAGTCCGACGTGCGGACTGCCACGGAGGCTGCCGAGGAAGCCTTCGAAGAGTGGCGCGAACTCTCGTACATCGACCGCGCGGAGTTCCTCTGGGAGGTCTTTCACGAGCTGCGCGAGCGCCACGAGGAGCTCGGCGAGGTCGTCACCCGGGAGTGTGGCAAGGAGATCGGGGAAGGGAAAGCCGACGTCACCGAGGCCTGGCACATGGTCGAGTGGGCGGCGGGCAACGCCCGCCACCCCCACGGGGACGTCGTCCCTTCCGAGGTTGCAGGCAAGGACGCCTACATGCGCCGCAAGCCCCGCGGCGTCGTGGGCTGTATCACGCCCTGGAACTTCCCCGTCGCGATCCC
>CAZOWU010000059.1:0-10826 GCA_964583735.1 uncultured Halobacteriales archaeon
ACAGGAGGACGCCGAGGCCGTTGCCCTGCCCAGCCGTCCCGCCGTCGTCACTCCCGCCGTCGTCACTCCCACCGTCGACCTCCTCGCTCCCACCTGCGCTCCCGTTCGCCGCGGACAGCCCGACGGTCTCGGTGCTCCCGTTCAGGTTCGTCCCCTCTCCGGAGAAGCGGGCGGTGACAGTCGTCGAGCCCTCCTCCGGACGGTCGAAACTGGCGGCGTAGCGCCCCTCCGCGTCGGTTCGTGCTACGACGGTGGCAATCCCGGGAGCGTCGACCCGGACCGTACGACCGGGCACCGCCTGCCCCTCGACGGTCGTCAACTGCCCCTGCAGCCGGACACGTTCGCCCGCTTCGACGACTGCGGCCGTGAGTTCGGTTTCCGTCGCGGCCACCGTCACCACGGCCGACGCGTTCGCGGGCCCCACGGCACGCCCGGTCAGCGGCATCCGGGCGCTGACACTCCGTTCCCCGTCGACGACCCCGGCCGGGAACGGGCCCTCGACGACGTACGAGCCGCTCCCGTCCGTCGTGACGTTGCCCAGCCGGCGGTCCCCCGCAGTGACCACCACCGGAAGCCCGGCCACACCCTTACCACCCGCAGAGACCGAGCCCTCGACCTGCAGCGATTCGCCGAAGCGGACCCGCTCGCGGTCGAGAGTCACGTCGACAGAGGAATCGACCTGCTCGACCGAGAGCGCTACTCCGGCCTCGCTTTCGAGATAGGGCGTGTCGGGCTCGGGGAGATACCGGACCGTGAGGTTCCCCGGCCCGACAGGGGCGAGCGTCGGGCGGTATCGGACCGAGAACGCTCCCTGGTCGTCGAGCTCGACGGTCCGGGTCGTCCCGCCGACTTGGAGCCGGGCGCTATCGGGCGGGCCGACTGAGCCGTCGGTGACTGCCAGCTGTCCGGTGACTAATACCGGGCGGTCGAAGGCCGCTGTCGTCCGGTTGGCTGAGACGTCGAGCCGCGTCCCGACGAACAGGTCGGCCGTCACGTTCGCCCGCTCGGCCAGCACCTCCCGGCGCAAGGCGTCGAGCCGGGCTCTCGTCTCCGTCAGCGAGACGTCCGTCCGGTTTTCGAGCACAAGTGTCGCCCGCTGGACCGCGACGGCCGACCGGTTGACCTCGCCCGCGAGACGCTGGAGGTCGCGCCCGAGCGCTCGCGCGCGACCGACATCGTCTGCCTCCTGGGCTTGCTGATACTCGCGGAACGTCTGCTCGTACTCCCGCGTGCGGTTGACGAGCTCGCGTTGCTCCTCTTGCACCTCGCTGAAGGTCGACCCCGCCTCGTCGTCTGCTGTCGAGTCGGTCTCGCCCGCGACGTCGACGTACCGACCCAGGTAGTCCTCGTACTCCTCGCCGACGAACTGGTCTGCGAGCTCGTACTCGCCCTGGCTCAGCTGGAGCGTACTCCCCCGGAGCTGGTCGCCCAGCTGGGCGGCAAACCAGCCGGCGACCCGGTCGACGTCGCCGTCCTCCGAGACGCTGTCCGGGTCCTCGTGCTGTGTCGTGTTGTTGGTCTGGGCGGGGACCGGAGAGAGGCGGTCGACGGAAGTGTCGGTCTCGGCCCCGGGGTTTGCCGCTGTGGCTCCCCCACCGAGTGCCGTCCCGACTGGCGCGGTCACCACCAGGAGGAGGACGGCCACGCCGAGCAGGGCCCCGGCCGGAACTGGTCGCACAGTCGGGAGGATACGCCGGCACGGTGAAACGTCTTCGCCTTAGGGAGAATCAAGGAGAAAGCCCCGTCCTTCAGGGTTGTCTCTTACCCATAAGTTCACCGAGCCCCAAACAACCGTTTCAGACGCTGTCGAACCCGATCTGTACTCGGAAGTTCGAGGGGAGGAGCGATTCAGGCGGTGATATCGGCGGTGGGGGGTTACTGAATGCGGGTAAACGAGATAGGCAAAATCGTTCCATAAGGTGTTTCATCTGTAGATATCGGGATTTTCAGTCGGGTTCATCGATCTCGATAGCGACTCGATTTGTGGGTAAGAGACAGCGCTTCAGGGCGGGGAGGATGTCAACGGCAGGCCTAACTGTCTGTTCGACCTCAGCCCGACAATGAGGTTCACGCGTCGCTTCAGCGCGGCCGCCGGGACGGTCGGGGTGTTCGGGGTACTCGCGGCTGTCACCGGCTCGTTCGCGCTTCTGGCTGGGGGTCTCCTCCTCGGGGCGTATCTCGTGGGCGGCGCCTACGCGTTCGTTGTCGCTGCCCGGGAGACGGTGGACGCGGTCGACGTGAACGTCGCGGTTGCACCGGCCGCCGTCAGGACCGGCGTTGAGACGGCGGTGACCGTGACGGCGGCCCGCTCGGGCACGGACACGCTCCCGGTGACCGTCGCCTGTTCCCTCCCACCGGCCGCCGAGCGGGTCGACGGGACCCCGACGGTCACCCCGGGTGGCGGGACCGACACCACGTCGGTCGTTCTGACCGTGCCGGTCGCGGGCCGGTTCGAGGTCGGCCCCTGCCGGCTCGACATCGCCGACCCCCTCGGGCTGTTCGTAACGTCTGTCACCGTCGACGCTACGACGGAGCTGACGGTCCGCCCGCGGAGGCCACGGGAGGTCCACGTCGGCGAGGGGGGCCAGCGCCTCGGGCGTGCCTACGGCGACCACGAATCCGGCCGGGGAAGCGCCGGCCTGGAGCCGGCGGAGCTCCGGCAGTACGTCCCCGGCGACCCGACCAGCCACATCGACTGGAACGCGACCGCCCGACTTGGGGAAGCCTACGTCCGCGAGTTCGAGGCCCAGGTGGACCGCGAGACGCTGCTGGTCGTCGACCACCGGGCGACGATGGAGGTCGGTCCGCCCGGCGAGACGAAACTCGACTACGGGCGCGAACTCGCGCTGGCAGTCGTCGACAGCGCCGACGCGCTCGCGGACCCGCTGGGGCTGGTGACCGTCGGCGACAGGGGAGAGACCGCGCGGTACGAGCCGACCGCGACCGACGCCGGGTACCGCCGGGCACGGACGCGGCTGGCCGACCTGACGCCGACCGCCGGCACCGGAGCCCGCGGCGAGCCCCGCGACCCCGGCGAGGCCCGGGCCGTCGCCGACCGGCTGGCCGGGGACGACTCCCCCTTCGCGGCCGCGCTGGTCCCGCTGTTCGCGGACAGCGAGACGTACGTCCGGCGCGTTCGTGGTGACCCCCTGCTCGACGCTGTCGGGACAGGACTGGAACGCCGGTCGCGTACCGAACTGGCCGTGCTCGTCACCGACGACACCGGCCGGACCGAACTCCGCGAGGCCATCCGGCTCCTCCGGCGTCAGGACCTCCGCGTGGTCTGTTATCTCCTCCCCGGCGTGCTCTACGAGACCGGCGGACTGGCGGACCTCGAGAACGCCTACGCCGCCTACCTCGACTTCGAGGAGTTCCGCCGGGACCTCGCGAAGACCGACGGCGTGACGGCCTTCGAGGTGGCGCCCGCCGACCGGCTCGCGGCCGTGCTCTCGACGGTCCGGGAGTCCCGAACGGAGGTGAACCGCCGATGAGGGCGGACGGGGCCGCCAGCGCGGTGGAGACGGCGAACCGACGCCCGGACGTCCCGACCCTGCCCGGCGTCCTCGCCATCGTCGCTGTCCTCGCTGGCTTCGCCATCGTCGACCCGCTCCTCGGTGTCGGCGGCGCCGTCATCGTCGGGGCCTGTCGGGTCCTTTTCGGTCCCGTCCCGGCGTTCGCTGTCGGCCAGTTCGTCGCAGTCGGGCTCGCCCCGACGTCGCTCCCGGCCCTCGTCGTGGTACAGACCGCTCTAGTGACGCTGCTCCTCGGGACGCTGCCATCGGCGGTGGCCCCCGTCCGACACCTCGCGGCGGGTGGAGTGGCGTTCGGTGCGGTCGGGCTGGCGTCGGCAGCGGCGTGGCTGTGGACCGACTCAGTTTCGGGTGCCGCGCTCGCGGGGCTGCTGTCCGTGGCGCTTGGCGTCTACGCCGTCTACCGGTACGAGGTGGTCAGTCTCGGCCCGCCCCCGGGCTGATCCGGCCGGGAACCAGGGCCTGAAAACGAGGAAAGAAGTATGACGCAGTACCGTCTCGTTTCGGGAGGAATGGCGGGGAGACCGACTCCGGACACGGCCAGTCCGAGGAGAGCGTCCGTCCGGCTGCCTGCGCCGCGCTGAGCGTCCGGTCGCCCGGGTGAGTAACGTGGTCACGACACGGGAGGCCTACTGCCCGCGGTGCGGAGAGGTCACGACAGTCGTCCAGACTGTTCCCTACCAGCCGGACATGTGCCGGAGCTGCGGGGCCGATATCGAGAGCGACGAGCAGACGCCGGCTCCGTAACTCACAGCCCTCCTCAGTATATTCAAGGCGGAGCCTCCGGCCGCAAGCTGCGAGCGCAAGCGAGTAGGCCGGAGAGGACAGCGAGGCGCGATGCGCCTCGGGCCGTGCGAGAAGCAGCCGTGAGCGAGTAGGGTGGAGTGGTTTACACGAACGTCCGGACGTTGTAGGGACTCTCGTCAGCGACCCACTCGTAGAGCAGTTCGAGGCTGTCGAGACTCTCTCTGGCCCCGTCGTGGTCGGCCTCCAGCGCGACGTTCGTCGCTCCCTCCAGGGCCGGGCTCTCTGGGCGTTGCATGAACAGCGGGTCCTCGGTCCCGCGGACGGTGTAGTAGTCCACGTCGCCGGGTGTCTCGTTCTCGTTGAGCGCGGCGAGTGGGCTCTCGTCGGCTGCGCCGTCCTGGAGGAACTGACACGCCTCGTAGGTCCCCTCGGTGAGTCCGGCCTGGACTGCCAGCGAGAAGAGTTCACTACCGTGGTTCGCGCCGGCGATGCCGACGAAGCTGTCGACCTGGTCGTGGCAGCCCTCGCGGGCCAGCCAGTAGCGCAGGCCGGTAACACCCAGGCTGTGGCCCACGACTGAGACCTTCTCTGCACCGGTGTGAGCACACACTCGCGAGACGAAGTCGTCGAGCTGGGCTGCCATCGTGGGGTGGGCCGGGCTGGCCTCGCCGAACGTGACCGCCCAGAGTTCGTCGCCGCTGTACGAGCGGTTCAGGAAGAACTCCGCGTGGGGGTCCCAGTCGCAGGCGTCGCGCTGGTTGCCGTGGACGAAGATGACCGGCGGGCGCTCTGCCCCGGGCTCCGTGCCGTGGTAGTCGTGGCCGCCCCAGCCGCCGTAGCTCTCGGCGTCCCAGGGGAGGCGGCTGTCGTCGGTCCGGTCGTGAGCACAGTCGACCCGGCAGCCACCGTTGCGCCGACACCGGCGGATCAGGCTGTAGTCCACCGCGAGAACCTGCCTGAGCGACGCCGACGAACTCCGGCCGCGCCTGCTGGACATCGTGGTGTACGGGAACCCGTCCCACGGATATATAATCCTACCGGTAGGGGCATCCTATCGCCGGGAACTGTTCAGTCGAGGAGTAGGTGCGGGCAAAAGAGGGCGCGACACGTGCAGCGTCACTTGTGGCCGCGGCTCGCGCGGTGGTACTCGAAGACGGTCTCCATCCCGTCGACGAGTCCGCGGAGGTCGACGCTCTCGGTGTCGAAATCCCGGGTCCGGACGTTGGCGTGTTTGGTCCGCCACCGCTGCCGAAACCGGGCCTCGACCTCGCCGTCCTGAATTGCCCGGACTGCCTCCTCCGGTGATTGCTGGAGTCCCTCCGGGGTGACGACCCCCTCCTCCAGGGCGAGGACGACGACCCCGGCGGTGTAGTCCCCGTCCCGGACCTCCCGCTCCCAGGTCGTCAGCCAGTTACCGATCCGGGCGAGTTCCTGGAGGTCCCACAACAGGTCCCGCAGGGTGCCAAAGTCGTCGAGCGAGAACGACGGCGAGTACATCAGGTCGACGTCCGCGTACGGGAACATGACCATGTTGTGCGCGTCGTACCGGCGCGCGCCGTCGAGGTTCGCGATCCGCGGGTGCCGGTTGAGAAGCGCGCTGTAGTGCATCGCGTTTGTCGTCTGGCGCATGTCGTAGCCGAACACGTCCGCGAACTCGTCGTGGCGTGGTGCGTCCGAGACCCCCTCATCGAAGGTCTTCCAGAGATCCTCGATAAAGGCGAACTGCTCGTCAGTCACTGTCACCCGGTCGCGGTCGACCGTACCCGGGCCCCGGCTCAGCCGCCGGGCTTCCTCGAACGTCCGCCTGTCACCGTGGTGTTCGACGAGGTCATCGAGCACCGTCACGTACATTGTCAGGACGGTCTTCTGTGCGCGGACGTGTTGAGCGTGGGCGTCGGGGACCGTCGAGAGGGTAAACGCCGGAAACAGCGAGTAGATCCACCGCCAGAGAAAGCGGTCACGCTCGTCGAACAGTGCGTCGTAGCGTTCGGCCAGCGAATCCACCGGCTCCGGAAGGCTCACGCTATCGATCCGGTCGAGAAAGCTCGCTCCAGTCGTCTGATGGTCCCTAGTCGCCATCGCTCGGGTCACCGTGTCGCGCCGGTAAGGACTCTCTTCGGCTTGTCGCCATCGTCGTCCATCGTGGGTCTGAAGCGTGCACGTTCGAGTATGACCTACCTACTACTAAAACCGTTTTTGCGGGTCGGCTACTGGTCGAGCCCAACTACGTACCGGTTTCCTGCAGCTAATTTCCACTTGTTAGTTTGTTCTTACTGATGTCCCTGGTTGCCGTGACAGTCGAAAAGGTGCTGTAAGGACTTCTTACTGGCCGGGCAAGAGAGACAGTAAAACGGCGGTTTCGCTCCGGGTCAGGGGAGGGCACTCCAGGTGGCCGTCTCGGCCTCCGTGGAGCGTGTGATCACGACCATCCCAGTATTGTCGACCGTTACCTCGCAGCCAGCCATCCGGAAGGAGACGTTCACCTCGACAGTCCCTTGCCCCCGACCGCCCGTATTCAAGAGTGTGTCGAGGGCATCCGGGTCGACGTGGTCGTAGAGGCGGTCATCGAGTGCACACGGGTCAACGCCGTTTGCGTCGGCGACACACTCGACGATGGCGGTACTCGTCCGCTTGTCAACCGGCAGCTGGTGCGTTGTCGTTTCTGTCATCGATTGTCCTACGTACCGATACTGTATCCGGTATAAACCACGTTGTGGTTAAGCCGTTACGGTCCCGTCGACCCCGGGGATAACTATCTAGCGTCGGCGTCCCTCGGGCGACCCAGGCCGGCTCAGGCAGCCTCGAAAAGGATGTCGAAGACGCGTCCGGTTCCTTTCCGCAGGTGGCGGCTGACCGTCGGCTGGGAGACGTCGAACTTCTCGGCCAGGTCCTGGCCGGTGGTCTTTCGCGGCCAGTCGAAGAACCCGCTGAAGTAGGCAGTCCGGAGGACTTGGAGCTGCCGGTCTGTCAGGCGGTCCTGAACGGTAGCACGCGTCCCCCGGTCCGAACGGTCCTCGATATCGCTCTCGCGACGCGCGGTCAGCTCTGCTGACCCGTAGAGGGTGTCGAGATACTCGACCAGCCCGCGAACGTCCAGCCCCGCCGGAAGTCGGACGGTCGCGTTCAGCTCCGAGTCCGCCCCGGCCGCGTCCAGGCTCTGCACCCGGACTCCACGGTCGAGGAGCGTCCCCGGGACTGTCTCGCCGGAGACAAGTACCTCGTAGAGGAGTTCTTCCCCGTCTCGCTCACCCTCAGCACCACTCCAGTCCGTGACAGTGGTCACCGACTGGACGCAGGTCAGGTCCCCCCAGCAATCCTGGACGGTCGACGGGTCGGCCCCCGCCCGGACGAACAACCGGGTGGTCTCGTCCTCGTCGGGAACGACCCCAGCACAGTCGACCAGGGCTCCGAGTTGGCCTCCAAGCTGCTGAAGCGGAGCCGTGGGGGCCGACATCGAGAGGTCCAGTTCGACCGTTGTCGCTCCGGAGCGTCGCCGTCGAGACTGCACTTCACAGACCGCCCGAGCAATGGTCTCCCCGAGCTCGGCGAACACCGACTGGAGTGTCTCGTCGAAGGCCGACTGTTCGGCACCGTAGACGGTCAACACGCCGTAGGTGAATTCCTCGTAGCGGAGCGGGACGCTGAGCGCTGACCGGAGGTCCCGGGAGAGCGCCTCGGTACGCCAGGCTTCCTCGCGCAGGCCCGCCGCGACCGATGGGATGACCGTCATCTCCTGCTCCGTGGCCGTCTTGACGGCCGGGGGGCCATCGCTGCTGGCCGTCTTGAGCGAGACAGCGTCGAGGTAGCCCGCTGCTTCCCCCGCCCACGCGTGCGGGTCCAGTTCCAGCCCGTCCGGCACACCGACCCACGCGAACGAAACGAGTTCGGAGTCTTCGAGCCCATCACAGACGGCCTGTTCGACCTCGGCACGGGTGTCGGCGTCGACCAGGGCCCCGTCGATCCGGCGGATGATCGCGTTGACTTCTTCGAGTTGTCTGAGCCGGCGGTTCCGCGCCAGGAGTTTCTCCTCCTGGTCTCGGAGCGCCTGCTCGCGGTCGACCCGTCCCAGCGCCGCCTCGGTGTTGGCAGCGATCACTTCCATCGTGCCGACGACGTCCTGCGACTGCCGGTCGGCCCCCAACGAGACGTAGAAGACACCGTAGGACCCCAGCGGAAAGCAGATGCCCAGAGCCGACGACTCGGCTGTGGCGGGCTCCTCCACGTCCGCCGGACTATCGTCCCCGCGGACGACGGTCCGGCGCTCGTCGTCGACGAAAGCCTCCCAGAGCGGGCTGTCGCCGGCGGCGACCGCAGTCGGATCACCGACGCCCTCCAGTGGCCCCGAGACGGCGTCGGGAATCAGACTGTTGGCTGCCTGGTCGAACCGGTAGATCGCAGCTCCCTCGACATCCAGGGCGTCGGCCGCCGACTCGACCACCAGGGCGCTCACCTCGTCGGTGGTCTGTGCTTCGAGGAGTTCCCGGGTCGACTCGTGGAGGGTCGCGAGCGTCCGCTCGAACTGTTGACGCTCCGATACGTCGCGCACGACGCCGACCTGTCTGTACTGTCCGTCGTGGCCCCTGAAGGTCGAGAACCGGGTCTCGATGGGGATCCGGTCACCCGATTTGGTCCGGAGCTCCGTCGTGAGCGTCGCCTCGTCCCGCTGGCCCGCGAGCAGCTGTTCGCTGAGCCGGACCGCCTCGTCGATGACTGACTCCTCGGCCAGCTTCGTCGCCGGCTCGCCAACCAGCTCAGACCGGTCGTACCCCATCATCGACTCGACGGCGGAGTTGACCGCCTGGATCACGAACGACTCGTCGAGGACGTAGATCCCGTCCTCGATCGTCTCGAGGATGCGCTGGTACTGCCCGAACTCTTGGTTCCGGCGACGGCGGGCCGTAACATCGCGGGCGATGCCGACGAAGTAGGTCTGTCCGTTCCACTTGTTGCGGTCGAAGGCCAGGTCGACCCACGTTCGGTCGTCGGCCGGCTCCCCGGCCGCCAGCGGCGTCGTGACGTACTCGCCGGGGCCGGCGTCACAGTTCCCGACCACCCGGTCCCGGGTCAGTGCAGGAAACACAGCCGACACCGGTTCACCCTGCAATGTCGCCAGGTCGCAGCCGAACTGCTCGTCGAACTGCGGGTTCCCCGTGACCACAGACAGCTCCCCGTCGACCACCAATACCGGGTCGGGGAGCGTCGCCGTGAACTCGGCGAGCACCCCCGGCGTCGACTCCCCGTGCTGGCCGTCTGGTGGCTCGTCCTCGCGCGGAGACCCCCGTTCCTCCTGCCCGTGTTCCGCCCCGGCTGCCCCCCTGGTTGCACCCCCTGTCGCCACTCTTCGTCCGTCCGGTAGCTCGTCCATACCTGTCAGACAGGGTGGACACGGGAAAGCGTAGTTCCGGCTTACATGCAGGCTAGAGCCCGGTCACGTACGGAGACCCATCAGTGAGAGGCTTCGGGTAACTCCAGCGGTTCTCGCAGCCAGGGGTGGGTGGCCCACCGGAACTGTTCTCGGCGACAAGATTAACCGGAGACCGGTGCTGGCCGGACGTATGGCAGACGAACCAGCCCCCGCCGCACAGGAGGTCATCGAGATGTCCGAGGCCGTCCCGGTCCCGCCGAGCAACGGGCTCTCCGCGGAGAGCGCCCGACAGCGACTCGAGGACATCATGGGAGACCTGCCCGTCGAGGACGTCGCAAACACCGAGGCGTACAGTATTGCCGGCCCCGAGACGACCGACCGGGACATCCCGCTGCGGGTCTACGAACCCGACGTCGAGCCCCCCTACCCCATCCACGTCTACTACCACGGCGGCGGGTTCATGGTGGGCAGCCTCGACACTCACGACAACATCTGTGCCGCGCTGACCAACCGCGCCGAGTGTCTCACCGTCTCGGTCGACTACCGGCTCGCCCCGGAACACCCCTTCCCGGAAGGCCTCGAAGACGCCTACAGGGCCGTCGAGTGGGCCGCGGAGTTCGGCGAGAGCATAAACGGCGACCCCGACCGGATAGCAGTGGCCGGGGATAGCGCGGGTGGCAACCTGGCCGCGGCCGTCTCGCTGATGGCCCGCGACCGCGACGGCCCCGACCTGGCCTACCAGGGCCTCATCTATCCGGGGACGGCTTCGCCGGTGGTACACGACATCCCCAGCCACGAGGAGAACGCCGAGGGCTATTTCCTGGAGACCGAAACCGTCGAATTCTACTACGAGAACTACGTCCAGAGCCCCGGACACGTCCGTAACGCGTACGCCTCGCCACTGCTCGCGAACGACCTCTCGGGGCTGCCGCCCGCGACCGTCATCACTGCCGGGTTCGACCCGATCCGCGACGAGGGGACCCGCTATGCCGACCGGCTCGCCGAGGACGGCGTCGACACCGAGCACCGCCACTACGAGGACATGATCCACGCCTTCGTCAGCCTGCCCGAGGCGGTCCCGCAGGGCGAGGACGCACTGGACCGACTCGGCGAGCACCTCGCCGACGCGTTCGGGACCGCCTGAGAGCGGTCCGGCGTCGCATGCGGCGGAGCGTCCCGGGTAG